>NZ_JBHWIR010000064.1:0-4552 GCF_042731835.1 Kitasatospora sp. NPDC059817
TCTCCCCACCCCCGGCGGCGCCGGGGCGGCGGGGGGGGCGGGGGGCGTGTCGCTCCCCCGCCCAGCCGCCCGGCTGGCCCCCCCCCCGGGCCCTCGGCCGGACCGCTACCGGGGTTGCGCCGCAGTGCCGACGCTGACCAGCCCGGTCTCGTAGGCGGCGACCACCGCCTGGGCCCGGTCCCGCAGGTTCAGCTTGCCGAGGATCCGGGCCACGTGCGTCTTGACGGTCGCCTCGGAGAGCTGGAGCCGGGCGGCGAGTTCGGCGTTGCTGAGGCCGCGGGCGAGCAGGCCCATCACCTCCCGCTCGCGCGGGGTGAGCGCGGCCAGTTCGCGGTGCGGGGCAGCGGCGGGGGCGTCCGGGCGGGCGAAGCGTTCGACCAGGCGGCGGGTGATCGCCGGGGCCAGCAGCGCGTCGCCGGTGCGGACCAGCCGGACGGCGGCGGCCAGGTGCTCCGGGGTGACGTCCTTGAGCAGGAAGCCGCTCGCCCCGGCCGCCATCGCGGCGTAGACGTACTGGTCGAGGTCGAAGGTGGTCAGCATGATCACCCGCGGCGGGTGGTCCGCCGGGCCGGCGTCGGCGAGGATCCGGCGGGTGGCCTCCAGCCCGTCCAGGCCTGGCATCCGGATGTCCATCAGGACGACGTCCGGGCGGGTGCGGCGGACGGCGGCGACGGCCTGCTCGCCGCCCTCGGCCTCGGCGACCACCTCGATCCCCTCCGATTCGAGGATCAGCCGGAACCCGGTGCGGACCAGGGCCTGGTCGTCGGCCACCACCACGCGCAGCGCCTGCTTGCTCATGAACTCTCCAGGGGGATCAGGGCCTTGACGCGGTAGCCGCCGCGCGGCCGGGGGCCGGTGTGCAGGGTGCCGCCGTAGACGGCGAGGCGTTCGCGCAGGCCGATCAGGCCGCGGCCGTTGCCGGTGGCGGCGGCGCCGGTGGTCCGGCCGCCGGTGTCGGTGACCTCCACCCGCAGGTGGCCGGGGGCGTACTCGACGGTCACCGCGGCATCCGCGCCGCCCGCGTGCTTGACGGTGTTGGTGAGCGCCTCCTGGACCACGCGGTAGGCGGCGAGTTCGACCCCGGGCGGGACGGCCCGGCGCTCCCCGGTGACGGTCAGCTCGACCGGCAGTCCGGCCCGCCGGACGCCGTCGACCAGCGCGTCCAGTCGGCCCAGGCCCGGCTGCGGGCTGAGGTCGGCGGTCGCGGCCGGGTCGTCGCCGGTCTCCGAGTCGATCGTCAACAGGCCCATGACCTGGCGCAGTTCGGTCATCGCGGCGCGTCCGCCGGCCTCCACCGCGGCCATCGCCTCGCGGGCCTTGTCCGGGGCGGTGTCCAGGATCTTGCGGGCGGCCCCGGCCTGGATCGTCATCATGCTCACGTTGTGCGTCACCACGTCGTGCAACTCCCGGGCGATCCGCGCCCGTTCGAGCTCCACGGCGTGCTCCGCCGCGTGCTCCAGCGCGGCCAGCCGCCCGCGCTCCAGGGCGGACAGCCGTTCGCGCTCCTCGTCCACCCGGCGGCGCCACATCCGCAGTTCGTAGGCGACCGCGAACACCGGCACCAGGACCAGCAGCGCGATCACCGCGTTGGGGAAGTGCGGCAGCTTGGCGTCGTCGAAGAGCACCACCAGCGTCGCGGCGGCCGCCGGCAGGCTCGGCAGCAGCGCCGCCGGGCGGCGCCCGTACGCGGCGGCGCTGTAGGCGGCGACGATGACGGCCACGCCGGCCGCGTACGCGATGTCCTCCGACTGGTGACGCACCAGCAGCGCGGCCGGCAGCACCGCCCACAGCACCGTCAGCGGGAGGCGGCGGCGCAGCACCAGCGGCAGCGGCACGAGCGGCACCAGCAGCATCGGCCTGTACCAGTCGGTGCCGTGACTCTCGCTCGCGGTGGTGGCGTAGCGGGCGCAGGCGAAGGCGAGGAACAGGGCCAGGGCCAGGTCGAAGGCCTGGCCGCGCCGGGTCGGCCGGGGCGGCGGCGCGGCGCCCGGGGGTTCGGCCAGGCGGGCCGCCGCGCGTAGCCGCGCCGCTGTCGGGAGGTTGATCACCGGGACATTGTGGGGGCCGGGAGCCGTCGGGGACAGCCCCTCGGGCGGCGGTGGCCGCTACACCCGGCGACTACCTCGCAAGGATGACGCCGCGCCGGGTCGCCCGGACGGGGTAGCGAAGTTGCCCCGGGCGACGGACGCGGGTGCGCGCCGCCCGTCCGTACCTTCGTGTCGTCCACCAGGCGGGAACGTACGAGGAGCGGGGAATGAGCAGCGATCCGGTGATCGAACTGAGCGGTGTGAGCCGCCACTACGAGGGCGCGCGGGCGGCGCTGGACGAGGTCACGCTGAGCGTGCGGGCGGGGGAGTCGGTGGCGGTGCTCGGCCCGTCCGGCAGCGGGAAGTCCACCCTGCTCAACCTGGTGGCCGGGCTGGACCGGCCGAGCGCCGGGACGGTCACCGTGGCCGGGGTCCGGGTCGACCGGCTGAGCGAGGCGGGCTCAGCCCGCTACCGGCGCGGCACGATCGGCATGGTGTTCCAGTTCTTCAACCTGCTGGACGACCTCACCGTGGCCGACAACGTGGTGCTCGCCGGCGAACTCGCGGGCGTCCCGCGCGCCGAGGCCCGGCGCCGGGCCGCAGAGCTGCTGGAGTCGCTCGGCATCGACCGGCACGCCCGCGCCCACCCGGCCCGGCTCTCCGGTGGTGAGCGCCAACGCGTCGCGGTGGCAAGGGCGTTGATGAACAGGCCGACGCTGCTGCTGGCCGACGAGCCGACCGGCGCGCTGGACTCGGCCTCCGGCGAGGACGTCAAGGAGCTGTTCCGGGAGCTGCACGAGGACGGCCAGACCATCCTGATCGTCACCCACGACCTGACCCTCGCCGAGGACTGCGCCACCCGCACGGTCCGGATGCGGGACGGCCGGATCGCCTCGGACTCGGCGGTGGCGGCATGACCGCGCTGGGCAGGGTGGTGCGCGCGGGTGTCCGCCGGCGCCGCACGCAGTCCGTCGCGATCGGGCTGGCCGCCCTGGTGGCCACCACCTGCTCCGTCCTCGGCGGCTCGCTGCTGGTCGCCTCGCAGCAGCCCTTCGACCAGGCCTTCGGCGGCCAGCACGGCGCCCACCTCACCGCGCGCTTCGACGGCGCCCGGGCCACCGCCGCCCAACTCGCCGACACCGCGCACGCCCCCGGGGTGACGGCCGCCGCCGGGCCGTTCCGCACCGTCACCGTCGATCCCGAACCGGGCCCAGGCGCGACCGGCGTGGACGGCGCGACCGGCGCGGGCGGTGCGACCGGCGCGGACGGGGAGGGGATGGAGCCGATGACCGTCGCGGGCCGCGCCGACGCCGCCGGCGGTGTGGACAACATCGAGCTACTGCACGGAAGTTGGCCCAAGAAGCCGGGGGAGGTGGTGCTCGACGCGAGCTACGGCAGCCCCGTCCGGGAGGTCGGCGGCACACTGCGCCTGCCCGGCCTGCCGGGCGCGCCGACCCTCACCGTCGTCGGCTTCGGCCGGTCCGTCAGCCGCACCGCCGACGCCTGGGTGACGCCGGACGGCCTCGCCGCGCTCACCGCGCCCGGCAGCACCCCCGGCTACGAGATGCTCTACCGCTTCACGCAGGCGGCCACCGCCGAGGCGCTCGCCGCCGACCGGGCCGCCGTCGTCGCCGCCGCACCCGCCGGCGCGCTGACCGGCGCCCAGTCCTGGCTCACCGCCAAGCAGGGATCCGACCGCAACACCGCGATGTTCCTGCCGTTCATGGTCGCCTTCGGCCTGCTCGGCATGGCGATGTCGGTCCTGGTGGCGGGGAACGTGGTGGCCGGAGCCGTCGGCACCGCCACCCGGCGGATCGGCGTGCTCAAGGCGCTCGGCTGCACGCCCGCCCAGGTGGTCCGCGCGTACGTCGCCCAGGCACTGATCCCGGCCACCGTCGGCACGCTGCTCGGCGTGGTCGCGGGCAACCTGCTGACCCTCCCGGTGCTCGCCACCACCGGGCGGATCTACGGCACCAGCACCTCCGGCATCGCCCCCTGGGTGGACGTCGCGGTGGCCGGCGGCACCCTGGCGGCCGTCGCCCTGGTCGCCTGGGCCGCCGCCGCCCGCGCCGGACGGCTGCGCACGGTGGACGCGCTCGCCGTCGGCCGTACGGCGGGCGGCACCCGGCGGGACCGGGCGGCGGCCCGCGCCGCCGAGCTGGCCGCCCGGCTGCCGCTGCCCCGGCCGCTGAGCCTCGGCCTCGCCCAGCCCTTCGCCCGCCCCGCCCGGGCCGCCGGGATGCTCGCGGCCGTGCTGTTCGGCACGGCGGCCGCGGTCTTCGCGGTGGGCATGGGCGGGACGATGACCTGGGTGCAGGCGGCGAAGGACCACGACACCGCGGATGTCGTCGTGCACCCGCAGCGGCCCGTCGGCCCGCCCGGGGCGACACCTCCCGCCAGGCCGGCCGCCGCCGACCCGGCCGCCGTCACCGCCGCCCTGGACGCCCAGCCGGGCACGGCCGGCTACTTCGGCGACGGCACCGAGGACGTGACGGTGCCCCGCGCGGCGGGGGGCCCCCGCGGGT
>NZ_JBHWIR010000064.1:4562-27592 GCF_042731835.1 Kitasatospora sp. NPDC059817
AGGTCTTGAGGGACCGCGGGGTCGGGGGCTCCACGTGGGTCACGGGGTCGGCCGGCGACGCGTCCGGGGCCGGCTACCGGATGGTCTCCGGGCGCTGGTTCCGGGCCCCGGGCGAGGCCGTCGCCCCGGCCACCTTCCTCACCGAGGCCTCGGTGGCGCTCGGCGACCAGGTCACCTTCACCTCCCACGGCAGGGCGGTCACCGTCCGGATCGTCGGCGAGGTCTTCGACCCGCACATGCAGACCAACGAGCTGTTCACCGACGCCGCCGGCTACCCGCCCGGTGCCGCCCCGCACCCGGACTCCTGGTCCGTCGCGCTGAAGCCCGGCACCGACCGCGCCGCCTACGCCACCGCCCTCGGTGCCGCCCTCGCCCCGGTGCGGATGACGGCCGAGGCAGGCGGGTCGCACGGCTCCAGCGGCTCCATCGCCGCCCTGAACTCCCTCACCGCCACGCTCACCGCGCTGCTCGTCGTGGTCGCCGGGCTCGGGGTGTTCAACACCGTCGTCCTGGAGATCCGGGAGCGGAAGCGGGACACGGGCGTCGCCAAGGCGCTCGGCATGACCCCGGCGCAGACCGTGGGCGGGGCGCTCGCCCCGGTCGTCCTGGTCGGCGCGCTCGGCGGCGCGATCGGCCTCCCGGTCGGGCTGCTGCTGCACCGGCTGACGGTGCCCGCCATGGGGCGCAGCGCCGGGCTCCGCTTCCCCGCCTCGGCCCTCGACGTGTTCGGCACGCCGGTGCTGGCGCTGCTCGGGCTCGGCGGCGTGCTGATCGCGGTGCTCGGGGCGCTGCTGCCCGCCGTCCGGGCGGCCCGGGCGCGGACGGTCGAGGCGCTGCGGGCCGAGTGAGGGGTCGGGTGAGGGGTCGACTGAGGGGTCGGGCGGCGGGTCAGGCGCCCTTGTCGGGCCGGTGACCCTCCGCCTTGGGCTCCTCCGGCGTGTCCCGCTCGGCCGGATCCTGCTCTGCCGCGTTCTGCGCCGCCGCGTTCTGCTCCGCCGTGTCCTGCTCCGCCTTGTGCTCGGCGGCCCGGACCTGCTCGGCGAAGTCCTGCGCGTCGATCCGCTCGACCGTGGCCCCGTGCCGGGAGGCCAGGTCGTCGGCCCGGTCGGGAGAGGACTCCCGGAGCTCGAGGACGAGCAGCGCGCCGCCGTCCGGGACGCGGGGCGAGAGCATGATCAGCCCGGCGCCGCCCTCCGTCGCCCGGCCCTCCTCGGCGGCGTTGCCGAGCGCCGCACCCGCCGCGAAGCCGAGCAGGACGCCGATCGGCCCGCCGACCAGGCCCACCAGGCCGCCGAGGACGCCGGAGCTGACGGTGGTCACGCCCGCGCCCCGGGTGAAGGTGTCCTGGATCTCCAACAGGCCGTCGGCGCTGCGCTCCAGGGCCGCCAGCTGCCGCAGGCCCGGCAGGTGCTGCGCCTCGTCGAAGGCCGCCCGCCACGCGGTGGCGTCCGGGAAGGTCAGCAGGACGACGTTGTGCTGCTCGCTCATCGCGCTCCGATCGGGCCGGGGGCGGGGGTCGCCGGATTCCATCGTGACCTTCGGTGCCCGGCCCGGCCACAGGAGCGACGGGCGGCGCGGACTGCCCGGGGCCCGGCCGTTCAAACGTGGGGCCCGGTTCAGGCCCCCGTCACGGTCTGGATTCCGGACAGGTGTAGGGCGATGCGAGGTCCGACGGGCGAGCCGGGGCACGGGCGCGGCCTGCGGGAGCGGGATGGGCGGGGGAGGCCTCGTCCCTATTCCGACCCTGGCCGAATTTGTGCCCGGTGCGCGGCACACCTCTGGTGCGGCGGGTGGGGCGGTGCCAGGATCCCGACCCGGCACGACCGTGCCAGACCCGAATGTCTGAAGGAGGCACCATGCAGCCCACGGCAGAGCAGGTCCGCGCGCTCAAGGACGAGGACTTCCGGCTCACCCTCGGCCAGGGCCACCAGGTCCACCCGGCCGGCGACCTGTCGGACGAGGTCTACGTGACCGCCGCGGTGCAGGCCAGCACCTGTGGTGGCTGGAGCAGCTGCGCCCACGTCTGCAGCTTCTGAGTCCGCCGTCCGCGACGCGGACCCCGGCCGCACCGCCGGAGCCCGCGTCGCGGACGCACGACCCGGCCGGGGCGCGTACGTCCGGTGCCGCAACCGTCGGGCACCAAGCACCGCAACCGTCGCGCACGAACCGAGCATGGAGAGACCGCCCGTGGTTGACGCGTCCGAAATCCGGCGGGCCGCCGCCCGAGCCGTCCCGCTCGCCGCCCGCGGTCCGCTGCCCGACCCGGACGCCCAACGCGCCGAACAGACTGAACGGGCCGACCGCGCCGGACGGATCCTCGACCGCTGGCGCGCCCAGCCGCCCTTCGACCGGGACGACTGGTTCGAGCGCCGCCTCGCCGCCGACCGCCTCGACCCGGACGGGCTGCGCGCCCTGCTCGCCGAACACCCGGCCGACCTCGCGGACCGCCTCGGCACCCCCGCCTGGGCCGAACGCCTCGCCGCCGCCTTCGAGGCCGGGCACACCCTCGACCTCCCCGAGGACCACGCCTTCGCCCGGCTCGTCGCCCCACTGCTCGCCGACGCCCGCGACCGCCTGCGCACCGGCCTCGCCGAACTCGGCCCCGCCACCGCGGACGCCGCCACCCCCGGCCCCGCCACCCTCGGTACCCCCGACCAGCTCACCGCCCTCGTCCTGCCCGCACTCACCGCGACCGCGCACACCACAGCCGTCCGCACCGTCATCACCGAACTCCACGTCGCCCGTCTCTCCGGCGAGTTGACCGGAGACACCCCCGAGCAGCGCTACCGGAACTTCCTCGACCGGCTCACCGAACCCGGCCGCGCCGTCCGACTCCTCGCCGAATACCCGGTGCTGGCGCACCGGCTGGCCACCGCCGCCGAACAGTGGACCGCCACCTGCCTCACCCTGTACCGCCGCCTCGCCGCCGACCTCCCCGCCCTCGCCCGCACCTTCGCCGACGGCCGCCCGCTCGGCCGCCTCACCGAACTCGCCACCGGCCTCGGCGACCCGCACCGGGGCGGCGCCACCGTCAGCGCCCTGCGCTTCGAGCACGGCACCCGGATCGTCTACAAGCCGCGCCCGCTCGGCGCCGAGACGCACTTCCAGCACCTCCTGCGCTGGCTCAACCCCATGCTCCGGCTGCCGCTGCACGACCTCGCCCACCTGGCCCGCGACGGCTACGGCTGGGTCGCCCACGCCACCGCCGAACCAGCCCGCGACGACGCCGAGTTGAGCGACTTCTACCACCGCGCCGGCACTCTTGCCGCGCTGCTCCACACCCTCGACGCGGTCGACTGCCACGCCCAGAACCTGATCGCCGTCCGCGACCAGCCGGTCCTGATCGACCTGGAAGCGCTGTTCCACCCCGACCTGCCCGAACCCGCCAAGGACCTCTCCGAGTCCGAACGGCTCGCCCGTCACGAGGCCCGACACTCGGTGCTGCGCTCCGGCCTGCTGCCCGAGCGCATGTGGGACGAGGGCAACGGCGGTACCGACCTCTCCGCCCTCGGCTGGGATCCGGGCAGCCTCCCGCCGCGCCCCGCCCCCATCCTGGTCGACCAGGGCACCGACCGGCTCCGCCTGGAGTACCACCGGATGCCCGTCGCGGCGCCCGGCAGCCGGCCCGTCCCGCCCGGGCGGCCGCTGCGCCTGGCCGACCACGTCGGCGAACTCGAAGCCGGCTTCACCGAGGCCTACCGGCTGCTCGCCGCCCACAAGGGCGAACTCCGGGAACTCATCCGGGCGTTCGCCGCCGACGAGACCAGGATGCTCCGCCGCGACACCTTCGAGTACCGCAGCCTGCTCGCCACCGCCTGCCACCCCGACCTGCTCCGCGACGGCCTCGACCAGGACCGCCACTTCGACCGGCTCTGGGCGCTCCCCGCCTGGGAGGAGCACGCGCTCGCCTACGTCGACCACGAGCGCGTCGACCTCTGGCGCGGGGACGTCCCGGTCTTCACCATCCGCCCCGACAGCGTCGACGCCCGCTCCTCCACCGGCGCCCTGATCCCCGGCGTCACCGACCGGCCCGCACTCGACCTCGCCCTCGCCAAGGCGGACGCCCTCGGCGAACCGGACCTGGCCCGCCAACTCCAGCTGCTGCGCCTGTCGGTGACCACCGCGGACGGCGCCCGCGAGCCGCGCCGCCACCCGGCCACGTCCCCTCCCGCGCAACCCGGGAAGCCCGCCGAAGGCCTGGACCTGGCCTCCCGCGCCCTCGCCAAGGCCGTCGACGCCGGCGAACAACTCCTCCGCGAGGCCTACCGGGGGAGCGCGGACCTCGCCTGGGCCGGCCCCAACTGGGCCCCGCCCGGCCGCTGGGCACCCGCCGAACTCGGCCCCGACCTCTACAGCGGGACGGCCGGCGTCACCCTCTTCCTCCACCAGCTCGCCACCGTCACCGGCGATCGCGAGCACCGAAACACTGCCCAGGCAGCTGAACTGACGCTGCGTCATCAAATCCGGCGACGTGCCGACCGCCTCGGCGGCGGCCTCTCCGGCGTCGGCGGCGTCCTCTACACCCTCGCCCACCTCGCCGCTCACCACCCCGACGCCGAACTCGACGCCCTGGCCGCCCAGGTGGTGCGCCGCAGCGCCGCCACCGCCGCCGACGACGCCCAGCACGACCTGCTCGCCGGCAACGCGGGCACCATCGGCGGACTGCTCGCCTGGGCGGCCGTCCGCCCCGGCCCCGCCGTCACCGACGCCCTCGCCGCCTGCGCCGAACGCCTCGTCCGGGCCGCCGCGCCGCACCCCGAAGGCGGCGCCGGCTGGCTGCCCGCCTCGCTCGCCGGCGCCGTCAAGCGCCCGCTGGCCGGCTTCGCGCACGGCGGCTCCGGCATCGCCTGGGCGCTCGCCCGCGCCGGCCGGCACCTCGGTGACCCCCGGCTGCCCCAACTCGCCCTAGCCGCCGTCGCGTACGAACGCACCCTGTTCGACCCGGCCGCCGCCAACTGGCGCGACGTCCGCGAGGACGACGGCCCCGACGCGCCCTCCTACCCGTCCCTCTGGTGCCACGGCGCCTCGGGCATCGCGCTCGCCCGCACCGAACTCGCCGAACTCCTCCCCGAAGCCCGCGAGTTGCTCCTCAGCGAGCGCGACACCGCCCTGACCACCGTCCTCCGCGAGGGCTTCGGCCACAACTTCTCGCTCTGCCACGGCGACTTCGGCAACCTCGAACCCCTCCTCCTCGCCGGCGACCGCTGGCGCACCGCCGCCCTGCGGCAGGCCCACGCCACCCTCGACGACCTCGACACCCGCGGCTGGATCTGCGGCCTCCCGCACGGTGTCCACAGCCCCTCCCTGATGGTCGGCCTCGCCGGCGCCGGCCACGGCCTGCTCCGCCTCGCCGCCCCCACCACCCCCTCCCTCCTCGCGCTCCACCCGCCGACCCGCTGAGACGGTCGGCGAGGTCGGGCCGTGCGGGCTCGGCCGGGACGTTCGTGTGATCGTCGGACCGCACGTCCGGAGTGCACCGCAACCGACCCCTGAATCGAACATCGCGGACCATCCCGGTGATCGATTGCCACCAACTCGCCGCCGCCGACACGGAATCGCCCGGATCGAGTGAGACCGGCCGGGACACGCCGGACGGCCCGGCGGACCGCTGCCAGGATCGGGGTCCGCACCGCAGCCAGCCCCTCGCAGAGTGCCCTCCGGCACCGCTGCCGACCCCACACGCCCACACAGCGGTGAGGGCTGCCCGCGCGCGGATCCGCTGCGGCCACCGGCCGCCGTACCAGGGAGCAGGGAGCACTGTGTCCGAACAGATCGTGAAGCCCGAGAAGCCCCACACCCCGCCCGACCGCACCCCGCCTGACCACGACCAGGATCAGGGCCAGCATGACCAGGATCAGGATCGGCACGACGAGGAGCTGCGCCTGCGCTTCCCCGGCGACCGCCGCGCCGAGGCCGGCGCGTCGATGTCGGCGAACGCGATGCTGCGCCGCCTCCCGCACCTGGTGCGCCGCGCGCTGGCGCTGGCGTGGGCGGCGGACCGGACGTCCACCGTGCTGCTGCTGGTGTGCCAGGCGCTGGCGGGCGTGTTTGGGGCGTTGGCGCTGTACGCGACGACCGGCACCCTGGGCGCGCTGCTGGTGGCGGGCCCGGTGGGGGAGCACCTGCGGACCGCCGCGCCGTCGCTGCTCCTGCTGACCGTCTCGGCCGCGCTGCGCGCGGTGCTGGGGATCGCGGTGGTGGGGCTGTCCGGCCGGGTGTCGCCGAGGGTCACCCGGGAGGCGGAGCTGGCGCTGATCGCCGCCGGGTGCGCGGCCGAACTGCGGGCGTACGACGAGCCCGCGTACAACGAGCAGTGGGAGGCGGCCGATCGGGGTGCCTCGACCACGCCGGACCTGCTCTCCAACGCTCAGGACGTGATCGCCTCGACGGTCTCGCTGGCGGCTGCGGCGGGCGTCCTGGCGACGCTCCACCCGTGGCTGGTGCCGCTGCTGCTGCTGGGTTCGGTGCCGACCGGGGTGGCGGCCGTCCGGACGGCCCGGATCCACTACCTGGCGGCGGTGGCCACCAACGAGGACCGTGGCGCGCTGCGCGTCTACCGCTGGTTCCTGATCGACAAGACCCGCGCGGACCAGGTCCGTTCGGACCAGGTCACGCCGTTCCTGATGGCCAAGTACCGCCGCGCCGAGGAGAAGATCGTCGAGGCGACGGACCGGGCGACCAGGGAGGCGGCGAAGGTCTCCCTGCTGGCCTCGTTGGGCACGGGGGCGGGCAGCGCGCTGGTCTGGGGCACGCTGCTGTACCTGGTGGCGAGCGGCCGGATCGACCTGGCGGCGGCGGGTACGGCGACGTTCGCGCTGCGGACGGCCTCGTCCGGGTTGCAGGGCCTGGTCGGCAACGGCGCCCGGCTGTACCGGATGGGCCTGTACCTGGACGACTACTTCACCTTCCTGGACGAGGCCGGCGGCCACCGGATCCGGCGCGGCGGGATCGTGCCGGACGCGCCGCAACTGGTGGAGGTCGCGGACCTCGGGCACGCCTACCCGGGCGAGCAGCAGGAGCCGGCGCTGTGCGGGGTCAGCATGACGCTGCGGGCCGGGGAGGTGGTGGCGGTGATCGGGCAGAACGGCAGCGGCAAGTCGACGCTGCTGAAGCTGCTGTCCGGCCTCTACCTGCCGCAGTCCGGCCGGATCTGCTGGGACGGCGTGCCGGTGCAGGAACTGGACGCGGACGGCATGTGGTCGCGGGTGGCCCGGGTGCCGCAGGAGTTCGCGCGCTGGCCGCTGGGGGCGGCCGAGAACGTCCACCTGGGGCACCTCACCGAGCAGGTGATGGCGGACGTGGAGCGGGCGGCCGCGCGGACGGGCTTCGACGAGATCGTGGCCCGGCTGCGGTCGGGCTGGCGCACGCTGCTGGCCCAGGGCTGGTGGGGCGGCGCCGAGTTGTCGGGCGGCGGCTGGCAGCGGGCGGCGGTGGCCCGGGCGCTGTACCGGACGGTGCGCAGCCCGGGGCTGCTGATCCTGGACGAGCCGACCTCGGACCTGGACCCGCGCGCCGAGCACCGCATCCTGCACGCGCTGCGCGCCCTCGCCCCGGGGCGGATCACGCTGCTGGTGACGCACAACATCGCCAACGCGGCGGTGGCGGACCGGGTGATCGTGATGGACCGGGGCCGGATCGTGCAGACCGGCACCTGGGCGGAGCTGGCGGCGCGCCCGGACGGGCTGTTCCGTGAGCTGCTGGACCTCCAGCGGGACCGGACGGTCCCGGCGCAGCGGGTCTGACGCCTTCGGCCGTCGAGGGCCGGTGCTGACCGTCCTCCGTACCGCCGTCGTCACGGCGGTACGGAGGACGGGCGGCGCCCGCCGGACGAGGTGTGTGTCTTTGACGGCCCTGCGCCGGTGGGCCAGCGCGCCGGTGCGTCAGTGCGTGGTGCGTGCCGCGTCGCGCAGCCTGCGCCAGGTGCGGCTGACGGACGCCAGCCCGGCCCGCCCGGCGCCGGTCCCGCCGCCTTCCCAGGTCCGGGCCGCCTCGGCGAACGTCTCCGCGCGCTCCGCGTTCTCCGCCGCCGCCTCCGCCCGGGCCGCCCGGGCCGGCGCGGCCCGGGCGGCGAGCCGCAGGTCCTCCGGTTCGATCGTGTCGAGCCTCGTCCGGACGTGGTCCAGGAGCGCGGCGCAGGAGTCGTCGATCGCGGCCTCGCCCAGCGGGCGCGCCGGGAGGTCCAGCCCGTCCGTCAACCGCTGTTCCAGGGCGGCCCGCAGGTCCGGCACGGAGATGTCGCGGATCGTGAGGGACAGGTGGGCGGAGAGGCCGGCGGCGCCGACCGCGCGGTGCGCGAAGCCGCGCGGGACGTAGAGCACGCTGCCGGGTTCGAGGACGCTGTGCAGGAGCCGCGGGGAGTGCTCGTCGTCGGGGAGTTCTCCCGGCGTCCAATCCGCCGCGGTCGGCGCGTCGTGGACGTACCAGGTCTTGCGTCCGGCGGCCTGGAGGACGAACACGTCGGCGTCGTCACGGTGCACCGCGAGGCCCTGGCCGCCGGCGGGCGTGACGAAGAAGAACGCCTCCACGCGCCGGTCGAGTTCTTCGGACAGCCGCGCCACGAGTTCGCCCGTCGGGCGGTGCCACTGGTCGACGCAGCGCAGCAGCAGCGTCGCCCCGACGCCCAGGAGCGCGAGGACCTTCGCGCGGTCGGCGAAGCCGTGGTACGTGATGCCGTTGACCGTGCGTGACGTGGTGTAGGCCTCGGGCGGGACGGTCACCTTGGTGGAGCGGACCATCTCCAGGTAGGGGGTGCGCAGCAGCCCGGTGTCGAAGGCGGCGTCCAACGCGTCCAGGTCGAACGGCGAGGCGAGTTTCTCCGGCGTGAAGACGGCGGGCTTGCGCTGCCACTGGTGGCCGGTGAAGCTGCGGACGTCGCCGACCCAGTCGGCCAGCGTGGGCGATTCCATGGTGTGTCCCGTGGTGTCAGGGTGTTCGGGGCTCGCGGGTCAGGCCCTGGCCGCGGCGTCGAACCGTACGGAGAGTAGGGAGCGCAGGGGGACGTGCGTCTCCTGCTGCGGGCCGCGAATGGCGAGCCGGTGGTCGAAGGCGACGTTCAGCAGGCGTTCGGCCAGGGGTACGACCAGGTGCTTGGCCCAGCAGCGGGCCCCGTCGAAGCCGAACGGCATGAACCCGGGCGTCTTCTCCGGGTCCGCCACCCCGGCCCACCGTTCGGGCCGGAACTCCAGCGGGTCGGACCAGTGCTCCGGGTGGCGGTGCATCAGGAGCGGGAAGAGCGCGACGCGGTCCTCGGGTCGGATCTCGGGGTGCAGTCCGGTGTAGGCGTGGCCGTCGTTGCGGAACAGCATCCACGCGGGCGGGAGGAGCCGCAGGGTCTCCCACAGGACCTCGGTGAGGTCGGCGCGGGCGCCCTCCCGCTCCCGGTCCGGCCCCATCAGCCACAGGGCGTTGCCGGCCAGTGCGGCCACCCCGTCGCAGAGGGTGGCCGTCGACCGCCGGTACAGCGCGATGGCCTGCCTCCGCTCCCGGGTGTCGGAGGCGTCGCGGATCTGCCCGGCCAGCGCGGTGCTCCTGCCCTCGGCGGCGGATCCCGGCCAGACGGTGACGGCGCGGTCGACGATCCGGGAGAGCCGGTCGGAGCGGGTGACGCCGCGTTTCGACAGGAGGGAGACCGGCAGCGGGTCGGACGCGAAGAGCCATCGGCGCAGGTAGGAGGTGGCCGCGTAGGGCCAGGCGCCGGACAGCCCGCGTGCCGGGGGCGGCGGGGTCCTGATGCCCGCCATGACGTCCTGACCCAGCGCGCGGATCGTCCTGGTCGCGCTGTCGTGGTGGATGTCCGCTCCCGCGGCGGGCTTGTAGACCGAGCGCTCCGCCGACCGCACGGGGCGCGCCGCGACGATTTCGGCCATCAGCTCGCTGTCGGAGACGCCGACCGTGCGGGCGTCGATCCGGAATACCTTTTCTTCCCTGGTCAGCAGGTCCTGGATCTTCGGGGCGTAAACAATGGAATGGCTGCGCCCGGCTGTCGGCGCCATTTCTTCCATGAGAATCCCGCCTCCAATGAAATGGCGATGGAATGGATTCCCCCGGCGGGCGGAGAACTCCGGGCAGGCGGGGGAACTCCGGGCAGGTGAAAGGGTGGGGCGCTCTGCAGCGCCGGCGGGGGCCGCGACCCGGCCGTGGCTCGGCCACGGCCCCCGTTGGTGACAATGCGTCAGATGACGTGCGCGATCCACGAGTGGTCGGCGAGGTCCTCGTCACGCTTGAACTTCTTCACGATAGCCTTGATCATCTTCATGGGTACTCTCCATTCCCGGGATGGCAGGCACGGTGGAGCAAGGATGCCCGCGGCTTGGCGGAAATTCGGTATTCCGATCGGAACCCCGAACCGACTTTCATCTAACTCCGGACCTTAACCGAAAGCTAGGGCTCCTGACACTCTTTTGACAAAGGATGACCTCCTCGCCGGTCCGGATTGTGCGGCGCATTAGATGGCCGATCGTTATAACTTCCCGAGGCGTGCGGTGGGGGACCATATCGGTATGGAGCTGAGGATTGAGGCCACCGACCTGCCGGGGCGTGAGTGTGCCGCCGCGCCGGGCTTCCCGGGCTACCGGGACCTGTACGTCGCCGTCCAACGCCGGGGCCGCCCGGCCGAGTTGCTCGACCTGTTCCCGGGGGACGCGCCGCGCGCCCGCTGGTCGCTGGAGTGCGAGGCGAGGCCGGAACCCGGAGGTGCGGACCTCACCGGCCGGTACGTGCAGGGCGGCCCCGGTGCCCGGTTCGTCTACCTGAACTGGGTGACCGGGAACGGTGACGGCTGGGCGCTGTTCCGCCGGGCCAAGCTGCTGCTGGCGGCGGTCGACCGGGAGGTCGTCGAGGCGGCGGTGGAGCGCGGCGTCCTGGTGGCCCGGCTGCGCCTGACGGATGCCAAGGGCCGTCCGCTGTGCGCCGCCGTCCGCCCGCCCGTGGTGACCTGGTCGGCGGAGGGCTGAGTGCGAGGGGGCCCGAACGCGCGAGGTGGCCCCCGCCGCACGCGGGGCCCTCCTCGATGTCCGGTATGCGCAGGTCAGTTGTACGTCGTGGTGACGGTCACGCCGCCGAAGCCCTGCTGGGCGTAGAGGCTGAAGTACACCCAGCCGGACGGCGGGTTGGTGATGGTGAGGGTCTCGCCGTTGCCGGCGTTGGTGGACTTGGCCAGGTTCGACCCGGTGGTGGCCCACGCACCGCCGTTGTAGTAGAGGTCGGCGTTGCCGGTGCCGCCGCTGGTGGTGATGGTCAGCTGCTTCACGCCGGCGGGCAGGTTGAGGAAGTTGTAGCTGTAGTTGCCGGTGGTGGCGGCGACGCCGTCGCGGCGGCAGTTCTTGTCGTACTGCCGGGTGTCGCCGGCGGTGCACAGCGGGGCCTGGTTGGTGGGCAGGCTGCCGCAGTTGTCGGCGCCGCAGGCCTTGAGCCAGGTGGCGAAGTCGGCGTCGTAGCGGGTGCCGATGGTGGTCTTGAGCAGGGTGCGGGCGCCGTTCCAGTCGCCGACGCGGTACTTGGCGAGGAGCGCGTCGACGTCCTGCGGGTGCGACTGGAGCATGTAGCGCACGGCCAGGTAGCCCCAGTTGTAGACCTTGGTGGAGTCGGAGTTGTCGTAGGTGTTGTCGAAGAGGGTGCTCAGCGTGTAGGTGCCCTTGCCGGCCTGGGCGACGGCGGCGTCGTAGTGGACGCCCCGGTAGCTGTACGAGATGTACTCGGCGAGGCCCTCGACCCACCAGACGGTCGGGGTGGTCATGCCGGCGTTGAAGTCGCCGTAGAAGTCGTAGCGGCCGTCGAGGTAGTGGGTGTACTCGTGGTTGAGGTTCCAGATCTGGAAGGCGGGGCGCAGCCAGTCGGCCTCGTGCGCGATGAAGCGGGCCTGGTTGCCGGCCTTGGCCGGGTCGCCCTCCTCGTACATGCCGCCGTTGTCGACGGCGATGTCGTACATCTTCCAGGCGTAGAGGCTGTAGTCGTAGTAGTCGTCGAAGACGACGACCTCAAGGCTGGTGTTGTTGTCGTTGGCGACCGGGCCGTTGTCCTTGACCACCTGGTGGAAGAACTGGTCCTCGTTGATCAGGCTGGTGCAGGTGTCGGCGAGCTGCTGCGCGGTCATGTCCTGGGCGCGGATGCGCAGGTTGGCGTTGCAGGTGTGGTCGACGGTGAGCACGAGCGGGACGAGCCGGGCGGCCAGGTCGCAGGTGCCGTAGTAGGCGCAGTTGCCGGTGTCCTTCTTCTCCGCGAACCAGACCAGGTTCATGGTGAGCGGGGCGGTGGCGCCGACCAGCGGGTACCGGTTGACCAGGTCCTTGACGATCGGCCGGCCCTGGGCCCTGGTGGCGTCGTTGGCGACCAGGTTGCCGATCTGGATGCCGATCGAGGTGACCAGGTCGGAGCCGTTCAGCTGGGAGCTGTTGCGGGTGACGAAGGACGCCATGGTGGTGGCGAAGGAGGGGTCGGCCTGGAGGGCGGCGGTGAAGGCGGGGAGGTCGAAGCCGCGCTCGATGACGGTCTTGGTGTTGGCGACGGCGGTGGCCATCGAGCCGGTCCAGGCGCCGGTGTAGTCGGCGAGCAGGCGCTTGACGACGCCGGTGTAGCGGGCGTTCTCCTGGGCGCTGTCGATCAGGGTGACGGCCTCGGCGAGCGTCGCGCCGTTGGCCTCGGTGACGTCCTTGCTGTGCGGGGCGGCGAAGAGGCCGTCGAGGGCGCCGCGGATGGCGGTCTGCAGGGTGGCGCCGTACGGGCCGACCACGTCCGGGTTGTACCACTGCACGTAGTAGCCGGCGCGCAGGAACAGGACCAGCTGGCCGGCGGAGGTGGAGTCGTCGCCGGGGTAGGTGGCGGAGACGTCCCGCAGGGCGTTGGCGACGGTGGCCATCTGGGCCTCGTTGAACGCGGCCTTGGCGTCGTTGCCGGTCAGGGTGAACAGCGTGTTGACGCAGTCGAGGCCGGCGGCCTTGACCCGCTGGACGAGCGCGGCCCCGGTGTTGCCGGTGAAGGCGGAGACGTCGCAGGCGGGGGCGGCCGCGAGCTGCTTGGCGGCCTTGTCGGCCTTGGCGGTCTTGGTGTCGACGCCGGCCCCGGTGGTGCTGGCCGCCGTCGGGGCGGTCGCCTTGGCCTGCTCGTCGGCGGCCAGCGGGCGGGCGTCCTTCGGGGTGTCGGGGGACTTGGGCACGGGCACGGAGTGCGGTGCGGCCGCCTTGCCGGTGGGGGTGGTCGAGGCGTGGGCCGCAGGGGCGTCGGCGGCGTGGGCCTGGGGTGCGAAGAGACCGAGTGCGAGGAAGAAGGCGACGCCGAGCGCAGGGAGTCTGCGCGCGCCGGCCTTCGCTATCCGGGAGGGACGCATCTGTGGGGGCCTCCGGGGCCGTTGAGGGTTGCCGTGTGATTGGGGGCACACGGTTCCTGATGTGTGACATGTAAAATGTCACACCTGTTGCGGCCGGGGGAAGGCTTGGGAACGGATTCGCGTCGGGCGAGATCGAACCGTTGTCAGGTCGGCACGCCGCGTCGAGCCGGCGCACCCCGTCAGGTCGGCCCGACGGCGGATCAACCCGCCGTCAGGCCGCGGCAGTCCGCGCCAACGGCGTCAACGCCGCGAACTCCAGCGGCGCCGACGGATCCACCGACAGCTCCGCCGGAGCCGGCTCGGCGCCGGAGCGGACCAGCAGATCGCCGATCGCCGCCACCATCGCCCCGTTATCCGTACAGAGCCTCAGCGGCGGCACCCGCAGCGCGATCCCGGCCGCCGCGCAGCGCTCCTCGGCCAGCGACCGCACCCGGGAGTTGGCCGCGACCCCGCCGACCACGACCAGGGTGCCGATCCCGTGATCGGTGCAGGCCCGCACCGCCTTGCGGGTCAGCACGTCGGCGATCGCCTCCTGCAACCCGGCCGCCGCGTCCGGGACGTACGGGTCCGGGACGTACGGGTCCGAGCCGCCCGAGCGCCGCGCCTCCACCCAGCGGGCGGCGGCCGTCTTGAGCCCGGAGAACGAGAACGCGTACGGGTCGTCCCGCGGTCCGGTCAGCGGCCGCGGCAGGCGGACGGCCGTCGGGTCGCCGTCCCGGGCCGCCCGGTCGATCGCCGGCCCGCCGGGGTAGGGGAGGCCGAGGATCCGGGCGACCTTGTCGAAGCACTCGCCGGCCGCGTCGTCCAGGGTGTCGCCGAGGTGGACGATCGGATCGCGGGCGAGGTCGCGCACCAGCAGCAGCGAGGTGTGCCCGCCCGAGACGATCAGCACCACGCAGGGGTTCGGCAGCGGCCCGCCGTCCAGCGTCGCGGCGGCGACGTGCCCGGCCAGGTGGTGCACCCCGTACAGCGGGACGCCGAGCGAGAACGCGTAGCCCTTGGCCGCGGCCACCCCGACCTGGAGCGCCCCGGCCAGCCCCGGACCGGTCGTCACCGCGACGGCGCCGATGTCGGCGAGCGTCAGCCCGGCCCGCGCCAGCGCCTCGCCGACCACCGGCGCCATCGCGTGGACGTGCGCCCGGGCGGCGATCTCCGGCACCACCCCGCCGAAGCGGGCGTGCTCGTCCATCGACGACGCCACCGCCTGCCCGAGCAGTACGCCGTCCCGGACCAGACCCGCGCCGGTCTCGTCGCAGGAGGACTCGATCCCCAGCACCACCGGTGACCCTGTCACAGCCACTCACCCTCATCACTCATTACATGCACTCGCGACCATTGTGCCCGACGAGACGTGAGGAATAAGCAGGAGCCCATGCTTCGTTCCTGCAACTCATACGCAATAGTGTTGTCCCGGCACGATCATCACTGTTCATCGAAAGGGGCTGTGTCCCAGCATGGGCACCTACTCGCTTCCCGACCTGCCGTACGACTACTCCGCGCTTGAGCGGGCGATGTCCCCCGAGATCCTCGAACTGCACCACTCCAAGCACCACGCCGCCTACGTCAAGGGTGCGAACGACACCCTGGACCAGCTGGCCGAGGCGCGCGACAAGGAGCAGTTCGGCGGCCTGGTCGGCCTGCAGAAGACCTTCGCCTTCCACCTGTCCGGCCACGTGCTGCACTCGCTGTTCTGGCAGAACCTCTCCCCGGAGGGCGGCGACCGCCCCGAGGGCGAGCTGGCCGACGCCATCACCGAGCACTTCGGCAGCTTCGAGGCCTTCCGCAAGCAGCTCACCACCGCCACCACCGGCGTGCAGGGCTCCGGCTGGGGCATCCTCTCCTGGGAGCCCCTCGGCAAGCGCCTGATCGTCGAGCAGGTCTACGACCACCACGGCAACGTCGGCCAGGGCACCACCCCGCTGCTCGCCTTCGACGCCTGGGAGCACGCGTACTACCTGCAGTACCGCAACGTCCGCCCCGACTACGTCGAGAAGCTCTGGGACGTCGTCAACTGGCAGGACGTCTCGTCCCGCTTCGCGGCCGCCAAGACCGTCTGACGCGCACTAGGTGAACGGCCCCGGACCGGTCGGGCGGTCCGGGGCCTTCCTTGTGTCAGGAGAGCTGCAACAACGCCTTCCGGTGCCGCCAGGCGAGCCGCAGGAGCGCCGCGCCGGCGGGCTGCATCGGCTCCGCACCGGTGAGGCGATCCACCTGCTCGGCCGTGAACGGGATGCCGGCCGAGCGTCCGGTGGCGTCCTCCAGGCCAACGCGGTGGCCTTCGTCGTTGGTCGAGACGATGCGCCGGAACGTGTCGTCGAACAGCTCGGCGTCGAACACGGCCACGGTCAGCATGTCGGTGACGAACGTCAGCGGATCCATCCCGAGGCCCAGCCAGAACACCCGCAGGCGGCCGTCCGCGCGCGCCGCGGTGAGCGACTTGTCGAGTGGCCAGGCGGCGTAGTCGATCGGCGCCCTGTCGCTCCCGTAGTCCTCGGTGCTGCCGAGCAACTCCTCGCTCAGCTCCCGCAGGATCGCCCGCCAGAGGTCGAAGTCGTTCCCCTCGTTCCATGGCGCGTCGTGCGAGGCCTGGAACATCCCGACCGGCATCACCTGGAAGAGGCCCCCGCCGCTGGCGACCTTCTCGGGGTCTCGCCAGTGCAGCACGAACTCCGCTTCGCCGGTCCTGCGGTCGTGCCGGATGGTCAGCGTGCTGATGGCCGCCATGACCGGCCGGCGCGTGAGGTCGGTCGGATCGCCGATGGCGGCCCGGAAGGGTGTGGCGGCCGAGCCCGCCAGGACCGCCGCCGCGTACTCGTGCGCGACGGCCTCACAGATGTTGATCACGTCGAAGTACCGGCCACGGCCGAAGGCCAGCGTCGGATCGCCCGCAGACGTCCCGACATCGAGCAGGCGGTAGCAGCTTCGGTCCTCGAACAGCCTGGGCCTGGCGAGCTCCCCAACAGCGTCGGCATAGCGGCGATGGGCGGTTCCATCAACCCGGTACGGGCGGATGCGGTCGAACTCCGGCTCGCCGCCGTCCAGCTCGGCCTCCGGCGCGTCCGGCACCCACCGCAGCCGGACGCGCTCCAGCGGCACCGGCTGGTCCGGAATCCAGTGCCGGCGAGCCAGCAACGGAGTCCCCGGGACCAGCCGTTCGGGAGGGACTTCAGTCAGGAGCCGGCTGGTCAGCGCGAAGCGGTGATCATTCAAGAACATTCGAACCCGTCGCCACTGCTCCCGACTGTCGGACGGGCCCGGTCGGTCGTCTGCCACGATTCACCCTAACGCCGCAGCCCGTTCGTCGAGCGGACGGCGAGATGGCGGGCATGGCCGCCACCGAGCTCGGCGGCCGCGTCGCCCAGCGACTTCGTCATCCGGCGGATCGCTGCGACCTCGCCCCGGCCGACCTTCACTGTGCTGTCAGTCTTTCCCTGCACCCGCCGCAGGATGGCATCAGGGTCGGGCAGGCCCAATGCCGCAAGCGCGTACGCACTGGAGGCGGCCACGAATCCCCGGCGATCCACCACGCCCCTCCGGCTCAGCTCGACACCCGATCCAAGGTAACGCCAATTCCGCTCTCCACTTGACCAGTTGTCGGGCTGTTGACCACCTGGAACATCCGATCGGATTCAGGCAAGCAGCCCCGGACCGGCGATCCGGGGCCTTGCCGAATGCGACGGGCGATCCATTCCCCTACGGCAGGGGCCACGCATTCGTCGGGTCGTCCAGCCAGGCCTGATGGCCGCCTGGGCCGATGGTGAGGCCGAGGCGGCTCGGACCGGGGCGGTCATTGTCCAGCCACCAGCGGTGGGCGGCCTCGACTTCGTCCCACAGGCGGCGCGGGCCGTGCTGCCAGACCGTGTACCGCTCGGTGTTCTCGGTGCCGTCCCAGTCGACGGCGGCCCAGGAGCCGCCGTCGGTCGTGGCCACCCAGAGGCGCGTCTCGACGTCGTCGAGAGCGGGGTCGTGGTGCCAGGCGTACCAGAGGTCGCCGAGGCGGTGCCCGAGGGCGAACTGGGTCTCGAACTCCGAGTCGGCGACAGCCCAGGGGTCGAGCGTGGTCGTGGACTCGTCCGGTACGTGCTCGTCCATGACGACGTCCCGGAAGAGGCGGAGGTCGCGGCGCTGGGTGCGCATCAGCATGAAGGCGCTGTCGGCGGTGTAGCGGCCGGTGGCAGTTCCGTCGTCGGTGACGGTCAGGCGGAGGAGCCCGCCGCAGCTCCACTCGTCGTACCAAGGGGTGAGGATCTGCCCGCCCGGCCTGGTCTGGCTGATCCACTCGCCCGGAACGCGCTTCACGGAGCAGGTGGCCATGATCCGGTCGAACGGCGACGCGGCATTCCAGCCGAGACTTCCGTCGCCGCAGACGACGGTGGGTGCGTAGCCGGTGGCGTCGAGGTTGGTCCGGGCGCGGTGGGCCACGGCGGCGTCGATCTCGATCGTCGTCACGTTCGCCCCACCGAGGCGGTGGGAGAGCAGGGCTGCGTTGTACCCGGTGCCCGCGCCGATCTCAAGAACCTTCATCCCCGGTGCGATGTCCAGGAGTTCGAGCATCTGGAAGACGATCGACGGCTCGGAGGCGGAGGACGACGGCCACGCATCGGCTACGTCCATCGGCTCCGCTCCGTCGTTGACCTGTGTCACCACGGGAACGTCCGAACCGGCGGCGGCGAGCCAGCGGTCGGGTTCACGTTCACGGTCGCAGAGCCGGTAGCCGTCACCGTCGGCAAGCCAGATCCGGTCCGGGAGGAAACGATGGCGCGGGGTCGCCTCTGCGGCCCTTCGCCACTCATCGGACACATCGTGGCCGAGGGAGCGGGATACCGCCCGGAGCAGGCCTTTCGTGGCGGCCTGCTCCAGGTCGTTCTGCGGGCTCGTCACTTCCCGTCGCCGTCCTTGCGGTGCTTGGCGGCCGACGACCCGGACGAGGTGTCCGGGGTCGTCTTGTCCTTCCCGAAGTCCTTCCGGTCCTTGTTCGCGTGCTTGCCCTGCCCGCCGTCGTTGCCCCCGCTGCCGCCACCGGAGCTTCCGTCCTTGCCGGTTCCCCATCCCATGGGTGCCTCCTATCTGTCCTGTTCGCGATGATTGTCGTGTGGAGCGCTTGCCCAGGTGTACGGACGTGACAGCGACCAACTGGCGTGCCGCCGGGCCGATAGGCTCCTTGATGAGAGCGGGACCGCCGTCGCAGGGAGCGAGACCTGCCGACGGGTCTCCGACCGCTCTCGGTCGGGGACGCCTACGACGGTAGGGTCCCGGAGTCGGAACCTGAAGTGACCACGAGTACAGGTACGTTGGCACGAACTCCCGAAGTGGGGGGCTCTCATGCAGTCAAGCCCGCATCAGTCCCTGACTGATAGTCAGGGGAGGCCTCGGCGCCCACGCGTGGGCACTATCTCCGGGTACGTCTTTCGGGTGATACGAGAACAGTGTGGGGCCACCCAGGACGAGTTCGCCGAGCGGTTGGCCGTGTCGACCGACACGATCGCCGGATGGGAGAGTGGTCGGCGCCCGCTCACGGCCGTACCTGTCGGGCAGATGTTCACCTACCGCCATCGGCTGATGCAGGTGGGCGCAGCGCCCGCACTCCTCCAGACACTGGAGCGATCCTTCGAGGCGGACATCCTGCTCGCCGGCATCGTTGAGGAGAAGTCGCCGGCTGCCGGGAGCCCCCTTGGGGCGATGGTGATACGGCGCGACCTCGTGGAGATTCTCATGTGGCCGCTCAGCGGTGCAGCGCCGCAGACTGTTCGCGACCTCCCGGCCCCGCCGCGTCCACGCAAGGGCCCAGCGCCGGCCGGACCGGAACTTCTCGCCCCCGACCGCACCCGGTTCTACACGCACCTGCGGCGCGCGGCCGAGGAAGCGCGTGGAGTGGACCAGTTCCTCGCCCGCCGCCAAGCGCTGTACCTGGCCGGATACGACGAACAGGGTGACACGCGGGAGTGGCTCGCCCACCAGCAGCGTTCCGAGCGGCCGAACGACTGGCTGAGTCACTGGCTCAACTCCCGTTCCGTCGCCATGGTCTCCGCCCGCCACGGTGACCGGGATCGGATGAGCCACTTCATCGAAACGGCCCTCGCCGATGAGGCGGGCGCGATGGCGAACCTCAACTACTGGGCGTACTGGGTCGGCGAGGTCCCGTACCTCGAACTCTCCGACGACTTCATCGCTGCCCGGTCGCCGGGTCCGTGGTCCGGAGACAAGCTCCTCGCGCACCTCGTTCAGGGGCTCGGCCCGCAGTGCGGGTACGCCGAGTTGAACATCCACAGTGTGTGGTCACTGCTCCAGGTCCGGCCGGATCTGCTGCGCTCCGGAACTGCGGCCCGCGCCCTGCGCGAACGGCTCCCGGTGCTGTTGGATGGTCGGGAGCTGTCGCGGCGCGGGCGACGCGAACTCGACAGCATCCGCTACGCGATCCGCCTTGTCGAGGCGTGAGAGGAGCCAGACAGTGACAGACGACCTGACGCCGGTGGCCAGGTTCCTGTTCGAAGCCGGGACGCTCAAGCAGACCAAGCGTACGGGCTGGTGGATGGCCGGCGTCCGCGATCCCGAATCGGTCGCCGAACACTCCTGGCGAACCGCGTTGATCGCTTCGATCATTGCCAAGCTCGAAGGCGCGGACCCGGCGCAGGCCGCCTTCCTCGCGGTCTGGCACGACTCCCAGGAGACGCGCACCGGGGACGTCAACCATCTGGGGAAGAAGTACGCGCCCGGCGCCGATCCGGCGGCGGTGACGGCCGACCAGGTCGGCGGAATGCCGGAGATCCTCGCCTCGACCATCCGGGATCTCGTCGCGGAGTACGAAGCGAAGGACTCTCCGGAGGCGGTCTGCGCGCGGGATGCCGACAAGCTGGAGTGCCTGATCCAGGGCGTCGAGTACAAGGCTCAGGGCTATGCGAACGCTCAGCGCTGGATCGACAACAGTCGTGGCCGTCTCATCACGAAGACCGCCAACGCACTTGCCGACGCCGTCCTGGCAACTGACTCCCTCGACTGGCTCCGTGCTGCCCTCGGCGAGAAGTCGAGCTGACGCGGGTCGCGGATCGTGCCTTGAAGGCGGCACCTTGCCGGTGTCGGTCTCAAAGCGGCAGTTCGATGTGATGGTGGACGGCGCCGAGCGCGTGATCTGACGGAGGGGCGAGGATGGCGATCGAAGCGGAGCTCAAGGCGGTCGTGCGCGACCCGGAAGGCGTGCGCAGGCAACTGGAGGCCCGGCACGGTGCCGGCCGCGCCGAGGTCTACCGCGACACGTACTACGACGCCCCGGACGGCAGCCTGATGGGCGCCGATCGCGAGTTGCGGATCCGTACCGTGCACAGCCCGGACGGCAGGCGCACGGTGCTCACGTACAAGGGGGCCCGGGTGGACGAGGCGTCCGGGTCGAAGCCGGAGTCCGAGACGAAGGTCGAGGACGCCGACGCCGTGCACGAGATCATCCGGGGCCTGGGCTTCACCCCTCGCATCGCGTTCGAGAAGCGGTGCCGCAACTACGGCTTCCAGCGCGACGGGAGGCACCTGCTCGCCACGCTCGTTCGCGTTCCCGAGTTGGACGACGCCACGTTCATCGAGGTCGAGACGACGGCCGCCACGGAGGCCGACCTCGCGCTGGCCCTCGCCCTGGTGCGTGCGGTGCTGTCCGAACTCGGCATCAAAGAGGCCGACTTGACCACCGAGCTCTACACCGACGCGGTCGCGGCGGTGCGACCGGCCTGACTGATAGACCTCATTCCGCATTCACCGGCGTGCCCCCTGGGGCCACAGCACCTCAACCGGCACGCCGCGCTGGCGGGCGTAGGCGACCACGTCCGCCGTCCCGCCGTGGCCGCGGGCCGGCAGGTCGTCCCAGACGGCGAGGAGCTTGTCGACCTGGGCTACCAGGACCTCGCTCCCCGCCATGTGGGCGGCTTCGTCGGACTCCACCCGGCCTGTTCGGTGAACGGCGTCGGCACTGCTCAACAGCCGGTCGTAGACGGGGTGATGCCAGCCCGGCAGCCCATCCCGGTACTGATCCGCCGGAATGACGACCTCCAGCCGCGCCCCCCGTTCGAGCGCGAACTCCGCGATCCACGCGTCCGGCCCATCCGCGATGCAGGACACGACCGTGAGCCCAGTCGGGTCCTCGCCCGCGAGAGCGTCTTCGAGCAGCCGTCGAACCTGCTCCTCCACCCCGGCCGCCAGCCCCCGATGCCCCGTGATTCCGATTCGCACTGCGATCCCTTCCTAGAGATAGACACCGTGCAGGCGCTCGTCGAACTCCCTCACGACCTTGGACGGCGAGGAAGTGCTGAACGACCGTCGAAGTGCGCGGCCTCTCTCGACGATTCGACCTGAACGGTACTGGAGTCCGATCTCCAGAGCTTGCGTGGCGAGGGCGAATGCCGCCTCGATCCGTCCTGCGGCCAGATGGCCTGCTGCAATGTCCAGCAACAGCAGCGCGCGTTGCTTCGCATGACTGGTCGCCGGGACCGGGATCGCCGTTTCTGATGCCCACCTGGAGAGTCCGAGTTTCGCGCCGCAGGCCACTCTGGCAGCGGCCACTTTGGACTCGTCGAAGGTGAACACCCAGGGCCATGGGGGTGGTTCTTCCCGGATGTCTGCCTGAAGCACGGCTCGGCTACGTGTCAAGGCGCGGTCGGCGCTGCGCTGGTCGCCTGCGGCTGCATGTCCGAGGGCCTCAACCGATGAAAGCCACGCGTCGGCGACTGCGGGAAGCGCAGGCTCCAGGAAGCTGCGGGCTCGCTGGGTGAGACTGAGCGCCTGGACCGCGTTGCCGGTGTGAGCTTCGAACTGCGCGAGGCTTCCGGACTGGTACGCGGCAAGCAGTGGGTGTGCTCCTGACCGCGCGGCTTTGATCGCAGCTCCGTAGAACGACCGCGCGGACCCGTGGTCTCCCATGTCCCACGCCAGCCAAGCGGCCAGGCTCGCCGCCTCGCTCGCGATGGCGGCGAGCCTGATCCGATGAGCATCGCTCCGTGCCGCGCCAATCAGCCCCTGGATCAACCGCAGATGGGAGTGGACGACATCGGCAAGCTCCCGTGAGGGCGTCGACCCGTCAAGTCGACGGTAGGAGGTGGTGGCAACTCGGAGTGCGACAGCTTGCTGCTCGGCCTCGTCCGTGGATCCCGCGGCGGCAGTGAATACGGGGGATGCCGCGATTGCTGCGGCTGCTCCCAGGAATTGACGTCTTTCCACGTTCTCAGTTCCGATTCGCGTCTGAACCGTATTTTCGGCGAGGCCGAGCAGAGCTGCTGGAATTCCCAGGTGCTGTGACAGTCGCAGTAGCACGTCCATGGCGTAGGGGGCGATGCCTCGCTTCTCCAGTCGTGAGATCGCTGATTGTGAGAGTCCACATGCCTCGCCCAACTGCACCTGCGTCATGCGCTGGTACGTTCGAGCCAGCTCGATGATCTTGCCGTAGTTCCTCGTCCGGGAGGCATCCCGGATCGCTGCCGAGTTCCAGTTCAACAGCCCATCCCAACGCTACGAGGCCTGCCGGGTCACATGGTGCAATCCGATGCGTTCCTCGCATATCCGTATGCGGGCACCGCATGATCAATGGTCTCACGACTGTGACGGATTGTTGACTGACAGTAAGGAATCGGCTTGTGCGTTGGGGTGGGGGGGGGTGGCCCCCCGACAAACACGCCCGCAGGCCCGGCGGGTGTGGTCCGTGTGGGGGGTGGGTGTGGCGGTTGGTGGGGTACAGTCA
>NZ_JBHWIR010000064.1:27602-30948 GCF_042731835.1 Kitasatospora sp. NPDC059817
AGTCTCCCTGTTCAACAGCCGGGTCGGTTTTTTTGACTGCCCGAACGCACTGGGTGTGTGCGTTGGTTGCTCGTCTGCGTCCGCGACACCAACGTCGGGCCCTGTGCTGGCAGTTGTGCCCGGCTGGTTTGGAGGGTGTCCGTGGTGGTCAGTCCACTGAGTAATGCGCGGTTTCCGGTTCCGCTGGAGTGGGGTGAGCCGCCCGGGGCCGAAGCGGTGCCGGCGGCGCGGCGGTTGGTGGGGGCGATTGTGCGGGAGTGGGGTGTGCCGCTGTCGGCGGACGGGCTTCAGGAGGTGGAGCTGTGCGCCAGCGAGGTGATCGCCAATGCGCTCGTGCACACCAAGGAGCGCTGTGCCGTGACCGTCCGGTGGTGTGTCGGGCGGGTGCGGGTGGAGGTCGCTGATCGGTGCCCGGAACTCCCGAAGCGCGACCGCGAGGCTGAATCGACCAGCGGGCGTGGCCTCCTGCTCGTCGAAGCGCTGGCGCACGCATGGGGCTGGCGCCCGGCGGGGGTGGGCAAGGTGGTCTGGTTCGAGTACCTGGAAGTCGCCGAAGTGCCGTGCCCCACGCATGGATGGGGCACGGCGCTGGACCTTCACGCTCTGCGCGAGGTGGCGTAGTGGCGACCGTCGGGCGCCTCGTGGCTGTGACGGATTGTTGACTGACAGTAGGGAATTGGCTTGTGTGTCGGTGTCTCGGCTGCTGCCGAGACTGAGCCAGGACACGTTGGCTGGGACTTGGTCACGGTTGTTGGAACCGGAGTGCCCCAGCGCTGGAATCGCTCTTGGGGCTACTACTCCAGCTGTAGTTCGTGAGGCGTGTGTGACTGAAGGCGTGAAATGGGTTGATCATTCCCAGCCGTGCTCGGCGTAGGTCCGGTTGTCCCACTCCGGGTGCTCTGTGGTGTAGGTGCCCCAGCCCATGCGCTGGTAGTACAACGTCATCGCGTCGAAGTAGCTCGCGGCCTCAACGGTCCACACGAGCCGGGCACCTTCGGACAAGAGCGCACGAGCCCCGTCTCCGCGCGGTCCGGCCAGGCAGAACATCTTTCCCTCCTCGCCTTCGTCCCACAGCTCGTGAAGCATTGGCTCAGGATAGGTCCCAAGCGGCGCGGTGTGACTACAACGGCTGAACCGCTGTCGTCCCCGCCGCTCCAGTTGTCCTGCGTACGCGCTCGCTCGGTTCCAAGCCCCTCAGCGGAGCGGCCACGGACGCCGCGAGCCCGGGTAGTTCGGAACTGGTTCCAACATGAATGGCGATCCACCGCAGGTGGCAAGAAGGATGGCCAGATGGTTCCAACAAACGTGTCCCACCGGGTCGAAACGGCCAGGTCACCACACCGCGTCAGTTCCACCTATCGTGCCCCGGCTCAGAGACACCGACGTCAGGCCCTGTGCTGGCAGTTGTGCCCGACTGGCTCAGAGGGTGTCGGTGGTGGTCAGTCCACTGAGTAATGCGTCGGGGTGGGGTGAGCCGCCCGAGCATCCTCGGCAACTGATTTTGATCGGTTGTCAGGTGATGCCGGTGGATCGAGTGGCGGTCCTGGGGTCGTGCCCGCGTGGGTGCGTCAAATGTGGTGGCGGCCCGGTGCCGGGGGTGGTCATCCTGGGCGGATGGGTGATCGTGCGAATTTTGTCGTTGTCCGCGAGAGCGGTGAGTTCGAGCTGTACCTGTCGCGGTTCGGGGCGATAGGAATCGACCTCGACCTCCTGGCCGGGCCGGCGGAGGCGCTCTCGATGGTCCGGCGCCTGAGAGCGGTCGACTGGTGGCTGGACGATGTGCACTGCCAGGGTGCGGCGCTGATCGACCTCGGCCGGAAGGTGCTGATGCTGTTCGCCTGGGAAGGGCCGAGCGCCGAGATGCGCCACAGGGCGGCCACTCTGGAACTGTTGCAGGAAGCATGGGTGGGGTGGGACGTCCGGTGGATGTACGACGGCCCTGCCGAGCTGCGGACGTACCTGGGGCTGGACCCCGAACACGTCCGTGCTCGTGGGCGCGGGCATGCGGTGGGGCCGCTGCTCGAACCGGGCGACGAGGAACTGGCTGACCCCGAGTCGATGGTTGCGGTGGTGACGGTCGGGACGGAGCACTGCTACGTGCTGGCGAACGTCAACGACCATCCGGTCCGGGAGGGGGCTGCGCTGCTCGACCGACTGGCGGGCGGCCCCGAGCACGAGGTCTGCGAGGCGTCGGCCGATGCCGGCATCCACGTCGATCCGCTGCGCCGGCGGGTGGGCTGGTGGGTGCTCGGGGCGTCGGCAGAGGCGTACGAGATGCCGCAGCGATGGCCCGGTTGGACGGTGGAGTTCTGGCAGGACCGCTGGGAGGAGCACGTACTGGCGGCGCCCGGACGCTTCTCGCCCCCGCCGGTCGACCGCGCGAGGGCGCTGGCGGACGTACGGGCTGCAGCGGCCGAACGCCGTCGAGAGGCATGAACCCGCCCGGCGCCCGCCGGGTCGGCCCGGCCGACCCCACCCCGCGAACCGTGCCGGCAGGCACCGACGTGCATACTTGCCGGACGATCAGTAGGACGTAGAGGTGATGACGCGGTGAAACTGGCTGAAGCGCTCGCGCAGCGCGCGGCTGCGGTGCGGCGGGTGGAGCAGTTGCGGACGCGCGTCGTCGGCAGTGCCCGCTACCAGGAGGGCGAGGAGCCGGCCGAGCCCGCGGCGGAGGTCCTGGCCCAGGCCGGAGAGGTGCTGGACGAGCTGGAGCGGCTGATCCGTCAGATCAACCGGACCAACTCCACCGCGCTCATCGAGGGCGGCGGCACGCTGACCGACGCCCTCGCCCGCCGGGACGTCCTGCGGCTGCGCCACTCGGTGATCACCGCGGCCGCCGACGCCGCCTCCGGGCGCGACCAGCGCGGAGCCGTACGGCAGTTGCGGTCCGAACTCAGGATCCTCGCCGCCCTGCCGGTCGCCGAGCTCCGCGCCCAGGCGGACGCCCTGGCGAAGGAGATCCGAGAGGTGGACACCCTGATCCAGCGCACCAACTGGGAGATCGACCTGATCGAGGACTGACCCCACCAGCTGGGTGTGGGAAGCAGGTAGTCGCCACGGAGGCGTGCACACACCGCGGGCCGGCGGTTTATCCGGCCCTTGGCGCGTGAAGAGCAACGCAGGGGGTTCGATTCCTCATCAAACAATGCAGCTCAGCATCGCGTACAGGTGACAGAGCACACCGTACAGCTCACCACCACGTGCAGATCCGGGCGACGAGGGCGGGAACGGGGCGCCCCACACCCGGGGGGGGGGGGGGGGCCCCCCCCCCCCGCCCCCGCGCGCGCCCCCCCCCCCCCGCCCCCCGACAAGACGCGGCGCCCCCCCCGCCCCCGCGCGGGCG
>NZ_JBHWIR010000064.1:30958-40266 GCF_042731835.1 Kitasatospora sp. NPDC059817
CGAGGGCCGTGCACATCAGCACGGCCCTCGCACCTTTTCCTCCCCAGGGCCACCCGAGAAGCGTCTCCCGTCAGGGCGCGCCGAAGAAGGCGTCCAGGATCTGCTGCGCGGCCAGCCCCGCCGGCATGGTGCCGGCGCGGACCTGGGCCTCCAACTCGACCGCGAGCCGCCGCACTTCGGGGTGTTCGTGCAGCCGCGCGTAGAGCTGGTCGTGGACCATCGTCCAGGTCCATTCGACCTGCTGTTCCCGCCGTTTCGCGGCCAGTGCGCCGGTGGCGTCGAGGACCTTGCGGTGTTGCTGGAGCCGTTCCCACAGCACGTCGAGTCCGGCGCCGTCGCGGCCGCTGCAGGTCAGCACCGGTGGTGTCCACGCCGCGTCGGGGGCCTGCAACAGCCTTAGGGCGCCGGCGAGTTCGCGGGCGGCGGCGCGGGCGTCGGGTTCGTGCGGGCCGTCGGCCTTGTTGACGGCGATGACGTCGGCCAGCTCCAGGACGCCCTTCTTGATGCCCTGCAACTGGTCGCCGGTGCGGGCGAGGCTGAGCAGCAGGAAGGTGTCGACCATCCCGGCGACGGCGGTCTCGGACTGGCCGACTCCCACCGTCTCGATCAGGACCACGTCGTAGCCGGCGGCCTCCATCACCACCATGGACTCCCGGGTGGCCTTGGCGACGCCGCCCAGCGTCCCGGAGGTGGGCGAGGGGCGGACGAAGGCGTGCGGGTCGACGGCGAGGCGTTCCATCCGGGTCTTGTCGCCGAGGATGGAGCCGCCGGTGCGGCTGGACGTGGGGTCGACGGCGAGTACGGCGACCCGGTGGCCGAGCCCCGTGAGCATGGTGCCGAAGGAGTCGATGAAGGTCGACTTGCCGACACCGGGCACGCCGGTGATGCCCACCCGGACCGCGCCGCCCGCGTGCGGCAGCAGCCGTTGGAGCAACTGCTGCGCGAGCGCGCGGTGGTCGGGCCGGGTGGACTCGACGAGGGTGACGGCGCGCGCGATCCAGGCGCGCGAGCCGTCGAGGACACCCGTCACATAGCTGTCGAGGTCGATCGTCCGCGGAGGCATACGATCAAAATCTCACAGCTCGTGGCCGAGGTCGGCCGCCAGCGAGGTGAGGAGGTCGTAGGCGGCGTCCGGGATGACGGTGCCCGGCGGGAAGACCGCCGCCGCTCCCGCCTCGTACAGCGCGTCGAAGTCCTGCGGGGGGATCACCCCGCCGACCACGATGGTGATGTCCTCCCGGCCGGCCTCGGCGAGCGCGGTGCGCAGCGCCGGGACCAGGGTGAGGTGCCCGGCGGCGAGCGAGGAGACGCCGACGATGTGCACGTCCGCCTCGACGGCCTGGCGGGCGACCTCGTCGGGGGTCTGGAAGAGCGGGCCGACGTCCACGGTGAAGCCGAGGTCGGCGAAGGCGGTGGCGATCACCTTCTGGCCGCGGTCGTGGCCGTCCTGGCCCATCTTGGCGACCAGGATGCGCGGGCGCCGGCCTTCGGCCCGCTCGAACCGCTCGACCAGGTCGCGGGTGCGCTGGAGGGAGGCCGAGGGGCCCGCTTCGTCTCGGTACACGCCGGAGATGGTACGGATCTGGCCGCTGTGCCGGCCGTACACCTTCTCCAGGGCGTCCGAGATCTCGCCGACGGTGGCCTTCGCCCGGGCCGCGTCGACGGCCAGGTGCAGCAGGTTGCCGTCGAGCGAGCCGCCGCGCTGCGGGCCGGCCTCGGCGGCCCGGGTGAGCGCGTTCAGCGCGTCCTGGCAGGCCGCCTCGTCGCGCTCCTCCCGGAGCCGGCGCAGCTTTTCGAGCTGGCGGGCGCGCACCGAGGAGTTGTCGACCTTGAGCACGTCGATCTGCTCGTCGCTGTCCACCCGGTACTTGTTGACGCCGATGACCGGCTGGCGGCCGGAGTCGATCCGGGCCTGGGTGCGGGCGGCGGCCTCCTCGACGCGCATCTTCGGGATGCCCGCGTCGATGGCCTTGGCCATGCCGCCGGCCGCCTCGACCTCCTGGATGTGCTGCCAGGCGCGGCGCGCCAGGTCGTGGGTGAGCTTCTCGACGTAGGCGGAGCCGCCCCACGGGTCGATGACCCGGCAGGTGCCGGACTCCTGCTGGAGCAGCAGCTGGGTGTTGCGGGCGATCCGGGCGGAGAAGTCGGTGGGCAGGGCCAGCGCCTCGTCGAGCGCGTTGGTGTGCAGCGACTGGGTGTGGCCCTGGGTGGCGGCCATCGCCTCCACACAGGTACGGGTCACGTTGTTGAACACGTCCTGGGCGGTGAGCGACCAGCCGGAGGTCTGCGAATGGGTGCGCAGCGACAGCGACTTGGCGTTCTTCGGGTCGAACTGCTTGACCAGCTTGGCCCACAGCAGCCGGGCCGCGCGCAGCTTGGCGACCTCCATGAAGAAGTTCATGCCGATCGCCCAGAAGAACGACAGCCGCGGCGCGAAGGCGTCGACGTCCAGGCCCACGTCCAGGCCCGCGCGCAGGTACTCCACCCCGTCGGCCAGGGTGTAGGCCAGCTCCAGGTCGGCGGTGGCCCCGGCCTCCTGGATGTGGTAGCCGGAGATGGAGATGGAGTTGTACCGGGGCATCTTCTGCGAGGTGTACGCGAAGATGTCCGAGATGATCCGCATCGACGGCTGCGGCGGGTAGATGTAGGTGTTGCGGACCATGAACTCCTTGAGGATGTCGTTCTGGATGGTCCCCGCCAGCTTCTCGGGTGCCACCCCCTGCTCCTCGGCGGCCACGATGTACAGGGCCAGGACGGGCAGGACGGCGCCGTTCATGGTCATCGACACCGACATCTTGTCCAGCGGGATGCCGTCGAAGAGTTGGCGCATGTCGTAGATCGAGTCGATCGCCACGCCCGCCATGCCGACGTCGCCGGTGACGCGCGGGTGGTCGCTGTCGTAGCCGCGGTGGGTCGGCAGGTCGAAGGCGACCGAGAGGCCCTTCTGGCCGGCTGCCAGGTTGCGGCGGTAGAAGGCGTTGGACTCCTCGGCGGTGGAGAAGCCCGCGTACTGGCGGACGGTCCACGGCTGGTTGACGTACATGGTCGGGTACGGCCCGCGCAGGTACGGGGCGATGCCCGGGTAGGTCTCCAGGAAGTCCAGGCCGGCCAGGTCCGCCGTGGTGTACAGCGGCTTGACGCCGATGCCCTCGGGGGTGTCCCAGACCAGCTCGTCGACGTCCTTGCCGGTGGACTGCCGCCAGGCGGCCCGCCACTGGCCGTCGGTGACGTCCCCGGAGGGATCCCCGTTCAGCCCGATTCCGGTGAAGTCGGGGATCATCGTGCCACTCCGATCTGGTCGAGCAGGGAGGTGAGGACGGCGATGGCGTCCCCGCCCGCGTGGATGAACTCGTCTACTCCTGCCGGGACTTCGCCGAGTCGACCGGCCAGCAGCACCCGCCCCGCTCCGGCCGCCTTCAGCGCGCCGGCGACGGCCTCGGCGTGCTCGCCGTACTGCGCGTCGCTGGAGCACAGGCAGGCGGCGGTGGCGCCGGAGGCGGTGAAGGCCTCGGCGAAGGCGGCCGGGTCGACGGACTCCAGCGAGGTCGTCGCGATGCCGCCGGCCTGGAACAGGTTGGCGGCGAAGGTGGTGCGCGCGGTGTGCGCGGAGGCGGTGCCGATCGAGGCCAGGAACAGCTTCGGCCGCTCGCCGGTGGCCGCGAGCTGCGCGTCCGAGCGGTCGCGCAGCGCCTCGTACGCCTCGGCGCGGCGCACCTGCGGCAGCCCGCCGCCCGGTGCGGCCGGGGCCGGTTCGCGGACCAGCGGCTGCTCGTCCAGGTGCGGGAACTCGCTGACACCGGTGACGGGTTCGCGCCGCTTGGCGAGCTTGACGGAGCGCTCCGCCCAGGTCGCGGCGATCCGCTCGCGGACCGTCCCGTCGGTGAGCGCCGTCTGCTGGCCGCCGGCCCGCTCGATCTCCTGGAACCAGGCCCAGGCGGCCGCCGCCAGCTCCTCGCCCAGCTGCTCGACGTACCAGGAGCCGCCGGCCGGGTCGATCACCCGGGCGAGGTGGGACTCCTCCAGCAGGATCGACTGGGTGTTGCGGGCGATCCGGCGGGCGAAGGCGTCCGGCAGGCCGAGGGCGCTGTCGAAGGGCAGCACGGTGACGGCGTCGGCGCCGCCCACGCCGGCGGCGAGGCAGGCGACGGTGGTGCGCAGCATGTTCACCCACGGGTCGCGGGCGGTCATCATCACCCGGGAGGTGACGGCGTGCTGGCGCTGCGCCGAGGCCGCCGCGGAGGCCCCCGACACCTCGGCGACGTGGGACCAGAGGCGGCGCGCGGCACGGAACTTGGCGATGGTGAGGAACTGGTCGGCGTCGGCCGCGTAGCGGAATTCCAGCTGGCCGAGCGCGGCGTCCACCGACAGCCCGGCGGCGGTGAGCGCCCGCAGGTAGGCGACGCCGGTGGCGAGCGAGCAGCCCAGCTCCTGGGCGGGCGAGGCGCCGGCCTCGTGGTAGGGCAGGGCGTCCACGGTCAGCGCCCGGACGCCGGGGTACTCGGCGGCGCAGCGGGCGGCCAGCGTGGTGGCCTCGGCGAGCAGCGCGGTGGTGCGTCCGGTCTCGCCGGTGCGGGCCTGGAGGCCCAGCGGGTCGGCGCCGAGGTTGCCGGCGGCGGCGCCGGGGGAGACCTCGCGCTCCTCGTACAGGGCGAACAACTGCTCGGCGGCGGCGGTGAATTCGGGCCCGGCGTCGAGTGCCACGGCGGCCAGGTCGAGGTACACGCCGGTCAGCGTCTCGGGCAGGGCCGTGACGGGCAGGCCCGCGCCGCCGAGCTCCAGCCAGAGCGAGCCGACGCCGTTCTCCAGGTCGGCCAGGACCGCCTCGTTGGTGCGCCGGCGGTCCGGGTCGGCGTGCCGCTGGCGGACGTCCCAGCCGGCGACGGCCGCGCCCTGCGGCCGGCCGCCGCGGACGAACGGGGGGAAGCCGGGGTAGCCGGCTTCGGCCGGGGCGTCCTCGGCGGTGTACAGCGGGCGGGCGCGCAGCCCGTCCGGGAGTTCGGTGGTGAGCGCCCGCTCGGCGGCGGCGCCGTCCGCGGGCTGCGCGCCGGACTTGCGCAGCACGCCCTCGACGAGCTGCTGCCACTGCTCGCGGTGTGCGGCCGGGAATTCGGCGGCGAGGGGGAGCCCTTCGGGCAGGACGTTCATGACCGCAGGTTAGCGCTCGTTCGCAGGCCCGCAGGAGGGGCGGCCCGTGTGACCTTTCCCTCGATTTGGCACGTTCTCAGCACTCCGGGCGGCGAGGAGTGCCGCGGACGGTGGCACCCGAGGTCAACGCCGGTGCCGGGGGCCACGATCGATCGCCCGGAACGGCCCGGAACAGGGGGATTGCGGAACCCCTCCACTCATCTATTAAGTTACTTCGAAGAAGGTGGGCGGGGACCGAACCCCCGTAGGTCCTCGCCCGCCTTCGCCGTCCCCTGCCGTCCCCCGAAGGAGAGCCCCCCGCCATGGGAAAGCGTCGCAAGCCCAGCCCCCCGAGCCGGGCCCGCATGGCGGTCCTCACCACGGCCATGGCCGGCGGCGCCGTCCTCGCCTCCGGCACCGCCCACGCCGAGCCCGCTCCCAACCTGGCCTCCGTCAAGGAGCAGGTGGACAAGCTCAATGAGGAGGCCGAGCAGGCCGTCGAGCAGTTCAACGGCTTCCAGGAGAAGCAGCAGAAGCTCCAGGGCGACGCCAGCAAGATCCAGGAGAAGGTCGCCCGCGGGCAGGAGGCGATGAACGAACTGCGCTCCCAGCTCGGCGCGGTGGCCGCCGACCAGTACCGCACCAACGGCATCGACCCGTCCTTCCAGCTGATGCTCGACTCCGACCCGGCCGCCTACCTGGAGCGCGCCTCGGTCCAGAACCACCTCGCCGACTCCCAGATATCCCTGCTCAAGCAGGCCCAGAACGAGCAGCGCAAGCTCGACCAGGACCGCGCCGAGGCCACCGCCACCCTGGCGCAGCTCGACTCCGTCGGCACCGAGCTGGGGGAGAAGAAGAAGCAGATCCAGGTCAAGCTCGCCCAGGCGCAGGGCATGCTCAACAAGCTGAGCGCCGAGGACCGCGCCAAGATCAACGCCCAGCAGAACGCCGAGAAGGCCAAGGCCGAGGCCCAGGCGGCGGCCGCCGCCGACCGGGCCTCCCGCTCCTCCGAGCGCCCGAACATGAACACCCCGGCGCCGCCCGCCAGCGGTCGCGCCGCCGCCGTCCTCCAGTTCGCCTACGCCCAGCTCGGCAAGCCCTACGGCTGGGGCGCGACCGGCCCCAACAGCTTCGACTGCTCCGGCCTCACCGGCGGCGCCTACCGCGCGGGCAACGTCAAGCTGCCCCGGATGTCCCAGGACCAGTGGAACACCGGCTCCCGCGTCCAGCGTGCCGACCTCCAGCCCGGCGACCTGGTCTTCTTCTACCCCGACATCCACCACGTGGGCATCTACATCGGCGACGGCAAGATGATCCACGCCCCGCGCACCGGCAAGAACGTCGAGGTCCTCCCGATCAGCGCCATGCCGTACGTGGGCGCCGTCCGGCCGTAGCCGTAGCCGTAGCCGTAGTCCGTGGCTGCAGCTGTGTGCTGTGGCCGGCAGCCCGGCAGCCCGGCAGCCCGCTCCCGCCTCGGCGGGGGCGGGCCTTCGCGTTCTCCGGGGCCGCCATCTGGACATACTTGCCTCCGCAGTCTCCCCACACCCGCAGGGTCGTCACGGAGAGAGAGCACCATGGTTGACACGCCCGCGCCCACCACCCGCGAGGAGAACCCGTGAGCCTGCCCGAGACCGTTCAGCTGGCCCCCGCCCCGGCCGACTACGCCTACACCTTCGGCGGGCGCGCACCGCTCGTCACCGTGCAGCCCGGCACCATCGTCGAACTGACCACCGAGGACTGCTTCGGCGGCAAGGTGCGCGGCACCGGCGACCTGCCCAGCCAGGTGTGCGTCTTCCCCTACCTCAACCCGGTCACCGGGCCGATCGCGGTGGCGGGCGCGGAGCCCGGCGACGTCCTCGCGGTGCACTTCGTGGAGATCACCCCGGCCCGCGACTACGGCTCTCCAGCACCTTCCCGCACTTCGGCGCGCTGACCGCGACCCACAGCACGGCGATGCTGCACCCGCCGCTGGAGGAGCGGGTCTGGGTCTACGACCTGGACCTCAAGGCGGGCGTCTGCCGATTCCGGGCCCGCAACAGCGACTTCACGGTGGACCTCCCGCTCGACCCGATGCACGGCACCGTCGGGGTCGCCCCGGCGGCCGGCGAGGTGCTGGCCTCGATCACGCCGGGCGCGCACGGCGGCAACCTGGACACCCCCGAGATGCGGGCCGGCACCACCGCCTACTTCGGGGTCAACGTCCCGGGCGGGCTGCTCGCCATCGGCGACGGCCACGCGCGCCAGGGGGAGGGGGAGGTGTGCGGGACGGCGGTGGAGGCGGCCATGCGCACCACCGTGATCGTCGACCTGGTCAAGGGCGGCGGACCGGCCTGGCCCCGGCTGGAGGACGACCGCTTCCTGATCAGCACCGGCTCCGCCCGCCCCCTGGAGGACGCGTTCCGGATCAGCCAGCACGACCTGGTCGGCTGGACCGGGCACCTGCTCGGCCTGGACCAGCTCGACGCCTACCAACTGGTCAGCCAGGCCGGGCTGGCGCCGGCCGCCAACGTCTGCGACACCAACTACACGATGGTCGCCAAGCTGCCGAAGAGCCTGCTCGGGCGGGTCCGCGCCTACGACGGCCTGCACGACCGCCTGCGCGAGACCGCCGAGGCGTACCTGCGGCACCGGTAGGGTCGGTCCGGGATCGTGACCGGGGGGCGGCGGACGCCCTACGGGTGCGGCGCGCAGGCCAGCAGGTACGGCAGCAGCGGGAGCGCCGACACCGCCAGCCAGAAGGCCAGTTGGCGCCCGCGCCGACCGTGCCCCGGGCGGGCCAGCCGGCGGACCCGGGCCAGCACCCCGCTGGCGGCCGCCGCCAGCGCCCCGCCCGACGCGGGGCCCAGCGACCCGCCCGGCGGGATGCCGGGCGCGGCGCCCGTCGGGGCCCCGGACGTCGCCAAGGCGCAGAGCGCGGAGGCCAGTTCGCTGCGCGACACCCGTGCCAGCGCGGCGTCGTCGGCCGCCATCTCCAGCAGCAGCCCCACCTCCGCCCGCCCGTGTCGGGCCAGCGGCAGCGGGCCGAACAGCAGGGCGAAGGTGTCCGCCGGGAGCCGGAACAGGTGGTGGCGGCCGCGGATGTGTCCGTGCTCGTGCGCCACCGCCGCGGCCAACTGCCGTTCGTCCAGCAGCCGCAGCGCTCCGCGCGACAGGACCACCCGGGAGCTGCGGCCGGGCAGGCAGTAGACGGTCGGGTGGGCGTGCTCCAGGATCAGGGCGCCCCAGCGTCCGTCCCGGACGGCGACCAGGTCCAGCATCGCCCGGTGCCGCCGGCGCGCCCGTCCGGCCCGGACGCCGACGGCCGTCACCACCGTGGCGATCGCGGCCCCGGCGGCGGCCAGCAGCCACCAGTCGTGGGTGTGCGGGGCGACGGGCCCGACCGGCTCCGGGTGCGGGAACAGCCCGACCAGCCCGGCCGGCTCGTGGGCGAACGGCTCCACCGCGTGGTGCGCCGCCAGCAGCAGAGCGACCAGGAAGGAGGCCATCAGGGCCAGCCAGAGTGCGGCGCCCGCCACCGGGCGCGCCTGCAACCGGGCCGAGCCGGCCAGCCGGCGCGGCAGCAGGACCCCGGTCACGGCCAGGTGGAGGCCGAGCAGCGCGAGGGTCACTCGGCGTCCCGGGCCTTCACCTGCTCCAGCGCCGCCAGCAGCGCGGACGCCTCGTCGCTGCTCATCCCGTCGACGAAGTGCAGCAGCGCACCCGCCCGGTCCGGCGTGGTCTCCAGCGCCTGGCGCATCAGCTGCGCGGTGTAGGCCTCCCGGGTGCAGGTCGGCTCGTACGCCCAGGCCCGGCCCACCTTGTCCCGGCGCAGCCAGCCCTTGGTGTGCAGGATGTCGGCCACCGTGGTGACGGTGGTGTACGCGACCGGCCGCTGACGCTGGAGGTCGTCCACCACCTCGCGTACGGTGGCGGGCCGGCCCCAGGACCACAGCCGGTCCATGATCTCGGCCTCCAGGTCGCCGAACCCGCGCAGCACCGCCGTTCTCTCCCTCGCCGACCCGCCGGCGCCCTTCGCCCGCTAGAACCCGCCCATGGTACGGCCCTCTCGCGTGTGGGTCGCCCGCGGGCCCCCCGAGCCCGCCCCCCCCGGGGGGGGGCGGGGGGGGGGGGGGGCGGGGGGCGGGCCCCGCCCCCCCCCCCCCCGGGCGGCGGGGGGGGGCCCCGCGGCGCGGGCGCCGCCCCCC
>NZ_JBHWIR010000065.1:0-40183 GCF_042731835.1 Kitasatospora sp. NPDC059817
CCTCCATTTTATCATACACACCCCCCGACCCCCCCACCCCTCCTCCCGGGCGCCCGCCCCCGCCCGCGCCCGCGCGGCCCCCCCCCGCCGTCGGGCTTCGTCAGTGCACGCCCTCGAAGAGGCTCGTGACCGAACCCTCCTCGAACACCTCGCGGATCGCGGCCGCGATCGAGGGGGCGATGGACAGCGTGGTGATCTTGTCCAGCTGGATCTGCCCCGGGGTCGGCAGCGTGTTGGTGAACACGAACTCGCTGACCCGCGAGTTCTTCAGCCGGTCCGCGGCCGGGCCGGAGAGCACGCCGTGGGTGGCCGCCACCAGGACGTCCGCCGCACCGTTGTCGAACAGCGCGTCAGCCGCGGCGCAGATCGTGCCGGCGGTGTCGATCATGTCGTCGACCAGGACGCAGACCCGGTCCTTGACGTCACCGACGACCTCGGCCGACAGGATGGTGTTGGCCTGGGTCATGTCACGGCGCTTGTGGATGATCGCCAGCGGCGCGTCCAGCCGGTCGCACCACTGGTCGGCCACCTTCACCCGGCCGGCGTCCGGCGACACGATGGTCAGCTTGGAGCGGTCCACCCTCCCGCCCACGTAGTCCGCCAGCATCGGCAGCGCGAACAGGTGGTCCACCGGGCCGTCGAAGAAGCCCTGGATCTGCGCGGTGTGCAGGTCCACGGCCATCAGCCGGTCGGCGCCCGCCTGGCGCAGCAGGTCGGCGACCAGGCGCGCCGAGATGGGCTCGCGGCCCAGGTGCTTCTTGTCCTGGCGGGCGTACCCGTAGAACGGCAGGATCGCGGTGATGCTCTTGGCGGAGGCCCGCTTCAGCGCATCGATCATGATCAGCTGTTCCATGATCCACTGGTTGATGGGAGCCGTGTGGCTCTGCATCACGAAGCAGTCCGCGCCGCGGGCGGAGTCCAGGAAGCGGACGTAGATCTCGCCGTTGGCGAAGTCCAGGGCCTTGGTCGGGACGAGCTCGGTCCCGAGCGCCTCGGCCACCTCCCTCGCCAGTTCCGGGTGGGCACGGCCGGAGAAGAGCTTGAGTTTCTTCTCACCCGACGTCGTGATCCCGCTCACTGCACCGTCTCCTCGCGTTGCTGACGCTGAACCCCGTCGTCCCGTGCGGGCAGGCGCAGCCGGCTCGCACGAGGGGTCGGGGGAATTGTCGGTACGCCTGGACACGGGCCGTAAGCCCAGTGGCGCACGTATGTCCCCAAGGTTACGCGCCCACGCAGAAACCGTCCGCCCCGGGACCGCCCTCGGGCTCCCGCCCGCCCCGTCAGGCGTCCGCGGCCCCGCCCGTCGCAGCCTTCGCGGCCTGCGCGGAGGTGGTCCCCGGGCGCTTGCGCTCCACCCAGCCCTCGATGTTGCGCTGGTGCGCCCGGCTCACTCCGAGCGCGCCCGGCGGGACGTCGGTGGTGATGACCGAACCGGCCGCGGTGTAGGCGCCGTCCCCGATCGTCACCGGGGCGATGAACATGTTGTCGGAGCCGGTGCGGCAGTGCGCACCGATCACCGTGCGGTGCTTGTTGACGCCGTCGTAGTTCACGGTGACGGAGGCCGCGCCGACGTTGGTGCCCTCGCCGATCGTGGTGTCCCCGATGTAGGAGAGGTGCGGCACCTTGGCGCCCTCGCCCAGCTCGGAGTTCTTCACCTCGACGTAGGTGCCGACCTTCGCCTTGCGGGCCAGCCTGGCCCCCGGCCGCAGGTAGGCGTACGGGCCGGCGGTGGCCAGCTCGCCCACCTCGGCGCGGTCCGCCGTGGTGTTGCTCACACGGGCGCCGGCGCCGATCAGGGTGTCGGTCAGGGTCGAGTTCGGGCCGACCTCGCAGCCCTCGCCCAGGTGGGTGGCGCCCTGCAGCTGGGTGTTCGGCAGCACGAGGGCGTCCGGCTCGTACGTCACCTGCACGTCGATCCAGGTGGTCGCCGGGTCCACCACGGTGACGCCGGCCCGCATCGCCCGCTCCAGCAGGCGGTCGTTCAGCAGCCGACGGGCCTGCGCGAGCTGCACCCGGTCGTTGATGCCCAGGATGTCCCGGTGGTCCTCCGCGACCACGGCGCCCACCCGGTGCCCGGCGGTGCGCAGGATCTCCAGGGTGTCGGTGAGGTACTCCTCGCCCTGCGAGTTGTCCGTGGTGAGCTCGGCCAGCGCCTCGACCAGCAGCTTGGCGTCGAAGGCGAAGACGCCCGAGTTGATCTCGGCGATCGAGCGCTGGACGGCGGTGGCGTCCCGCTCCTCGACGATCGCGGCGACGGTGCCGTCCTCGTCCCGCAGGATCCGGCCGTAGCCGAAGGGCTCGGGGACGACGGCGGTCAGCACGGTGACCCCGTTGTCCTGGGCGGTGTGGGCCTTCGCCAGGCGGCGCAGCGTGTCCCCGGTCAGCAGCGGGGAGTCCCCGGCGGTGACGATCACCGTGCCGTCCAGCACCACGCCGTCGGCGGCCAGCGCCTCCAGCGCCGTGCGCACCGCGTGCCCGGTGCCCTTCTGGTCCTCCTGCACCACCGGGCGGGCCGCCGGGTAGTGCGCCGCGAGGTGCTCCTGGACCTGGTCCCGCTGGTGTCCGACCACCACGACGAGCTGCTCCGGCGTCAGTTCGCGGGCCGCCGAGACGGCATGACCCACCAGCGACCGGCCGCAGACCTCGTGCAGCACCTTGGGCAGCTTGTTCGACTTCATCCGGGTCCCGCCACCGGCGGCGAGCACGACAACGGCGGCAAGCGAATTGGCACCCATGCGGGGAGGCTCCTCGGTCGGTTCACAGAGCGGGCAGAACGGGCCCGGACCGGACCGAGGCCGGTCGCCATTCGCACAGTCCGCCGAGCAGCACCGACAATACCGGCGGTTCGGCGGTACGCCCGAACCTGAGGCGTGCAGAGGCTCCGCCGCTAGGATTCGAACCCAGACAAAGGCCTCCAAAGGGCCCTGTGCTGCCATTACACCACGGCGGATGGTTGCTCAGACCCTACCCGAGTCGACCCGGCCATGGGTATCAACTGCCGCGATCCGCAGGCCCCGATCCGCCGGAAACGGTCGAACAAGCCGGGCCGCCGGTTCATCCATCCAGTCGGGTGAATTCACTCAAGCGCCGTGCGGCGGCGTGTTCCCTTCGCCACGGAGCGCAACCTACGATGCCGTAGGTTACGCCAACGTAGCCTCCGCTCCTCCCTCCCGCACAGAGATGCCGCAAAGGGACGCCCATGACCACCAAGGCCGGCGAGCCGAGCGCGGGGAACGCCGCGCTTCCCACCGAATCCCCCGATCCCACCGACACCGCCGCCACCCGGCTGTCCGCCACCCGCGGCGGGGAGAAGCAGGGCCTCGCCGAACGGCTCGCGCTCGGGCTGTTCATCCTCCTGCCGTTCACCGCGCTGCTGGCCGCCGTACCGGTGGCCTGGGGGTGGGGACTGGGGTGGACGGACGCGGCGATCACCGTCGCCATGTACTTCCTCACCTGCCACGGCATCACCGTCGGCTACCACCGCTACTTCACCCACAGCGCGTTCAAGGCCAACCGCCCGATGCGGCTCGCCCTCGCGATCGCCGGCAGCCTGGCGGTCGAGGGCCCGCTGGTGCGCTGGGTGGCCGACCACCGCAAGCACCACCGGTTCAGCGACAAGGACGGCGACCCGCACTCGCCGTGGCGCTACGGGGAGAGCCTCCCCGCCCTACTCAAGGGCCTGTGGTGGGCGCACATGGGCTGGATGTTCGACGAGGAGCAGACCCCGCAGCTCACGTACGCGCCGGACCTCGTCCGCGATCCGGCCATACGGCGGATCTCCCGGCTGTTCTGGCTCTGGACCATGATCTCGCTGCTGCTCCCCCCGCTGGTCGGCGGGCTGGTGACGCTGTCCTGGTCGGGCGCGCTGTCCGCCTTCTTCTGGGGATCGCTGGTCCGGGTGGCCCTGCTGCACCACGTCACCTGGTCGATCAACTCGATCTGCCACGCCGTCGGCCGCCGCCCGTTCCGCTCCCGGGACCGCTCGGGCAACGTCTGGTGGCTGGCGGTGCTCTCCTGCGGCGAGTCCTGGCACAACCTGCACCACGCGGACCCGACGGCCGCCCGGCACGGGGTGCTGCGCGGGCAGATCGACTCCTCGGCCCGGCTGATCCGCTGGTTCGAGCTGGCCGGCTGGGTCCGGGACGTCCGTTGGCCGGACGCACAACGGATCGCCGCCCGCCGCGCCGCATGAGTCGTCGCTTCCAGCATGATGTAGGGGTGAACGGGAGCAGCGCAGACAGCACAGGCGGCCACCAGAGCACGCGGACGGACGCGGCGCCCGACGCGGCGCCGGCCCGTCCGCGAACCGCTGCACCGGCGGGCGGGGGCGCCTCGGGAGGTACGCCCGCCCCGGCGCCGCGCCGCCGGGGCGGGCGGGTCCGGATGACCGGCAAGCAACGGCGGGAGCAGCTGCTGGAGATCGGGCGGACGGTGTTCGCGGAGCGCGGCTACGACGGCACCTCGGTGGAGGAGATCGCCGAGCGGGCCGGGGTGTCGAAGCCGGTGGTGTACGAGCACTTCGGCGGCAAGGAGGGGCTGTACGCGGTGGTGGTGGACCGCGAGATGCAGCTGCTGCTGGACATGGTCACGGGGGCGCTGACCGGCGGGCACTCGCGGGAACTGCTGGAGCAGGCCGCGTTCGCGCTGATGGACTACATCGACACCTCGACGGACGGCTTCCGGATCCTGGTCCGGGACTCCCCGGTGGCCCAGTCGACCGGCACCTTCGCGTCACTGATCAGCGACATCGCGACGCAGGTGGAGGACATCCTCGGCCTGGAGTTCAAGTCCCGGGGCTTCGACGCGCGACTGGCCCCGATGTACTCGCAGATGCTGGTCGGCATGGTGGCACTGACCGGGCAGTGGTGGCTGGAGGTCCGCAAGCCGGACAAGGCTCAGGTCGCGGCGCACCTGGTGAACCTGGCCTGGCACGGGCTGGAGGGCCTGGAGCGGCACCCACGGCTGGTCGGCGGGCGCAAGGACTGACCTGCGGGCGGAAGGACCGTCGGCCCTCCCGCCCCGCATCAGGCCCGCCCGCCCCGCATCAGGCCCTCCCGCCCCGCATCAGACCCTGGTCCCGACGGCGAAGATCCGCCGGAACGGGAAGACGGTGCCGTGCGGTCCGGCCGGGTAGGCCTCGCGCAGGAGCGCCCCGTACTCGGCGAGGAAGGCGGCCTGGCGGGCGGGGTCGGTCAGCCGGGTGAGGACGGGGCGCAGGGCGGTGCCCTTGACCCAGGCGAGGACCGGGTCCGGGCCCGGGAGCAGGGTGCGGTACGTGGTCTCCCAGACGTCGGGCGTGCAGCCGGCGGCGGTGAGGGCGTCCAGGTAGCGCTCGGGCGGGTGGACACCGGCCCTGGCGTCCTCGTCGCCGAGGAGGCCGCGCCAGCGGGGGCTGCGCCGGAGTTCGGCGAGCAGGGTGTGGCTGGGGGCGTCGAAGTTGCCGGGGACCTGGAAGGCGACGGTACCGCCGGGCCGCAGGGCGCCGGCCCAGCGCGGGACGAGGTCGAGGTGGCCGTCGATCCACTGCAGCGTGGCGTTGGAGACGATCAGGTCGGGTCCGGCCGGGGCCGGGTCGTAGTCGCGGGCGTCGGCGAGCAGGTAGTCGGCGGTGGGCTCACCGTCGGTGCGGGCGGTGGCGAGCATCGGGGCGGAGTTGTCGACGCCGGTGAGGCGGGCGTGCGGCCAGCGTGCGCGCAGCACGGCGGTGGAGTTGCCGGGGCCGCAGCCGATGTCGAGGATCACGGGATCGCCCGGGTTCGGGAGGGCGGGGACGCGGGCGAGCAGGTCGCGCAGCGGACGGGTGCGTTCGTCCGCGAAGCGCAGGTACTGCGCCGGGTCCCAGACGGGACTGGTCATGGTCCACCTCACAAGTATCTCGACATCAAGATATCCCAGGTAGCCTTGCTGGCACATTTCTCGACGTCAAGAGACTTCACATCGACACATCCACCGATACACTGATCGTCATGGAGGACGAGGTCGACAGGCTGGTCGCAGCGTGGCGCCGAGAGCGCCCCGACCTCGACGTGGAGCCGCTGGAGGTACTCAGCCGGGTCAGCAGGCTCGCCCGGCACCTCGACCGCGCCCGCCGCACCGCCTTCGCCGAGCACGGGCTGGAGCCCTGGGAGTTCGACGTCCTGACCGCCCTGCGCCGGGCCGGCTCCCCCTACCAGCTCTCCCCCGGCCAGCTGCTCACCCAGACCCTGGTCACCTCCGGCACCATGACCAACCGCATCGACCGCCTCACCGGCAAGGGCCTGGTCAAGCGCCTGCCCGACCCGGACGACCGGCGCGGCGTGCTCGTCCGGCTCACCGACGACGGCCGCGACCGCGCCGACCAGGCACTCGCCGGACTGCTCGCGCACGAACGCGAACTGCTCGCCCAGCTCAGCTCCGGCCAGCGGGGCGAACTCGCCGCGCTCCTGCGGCAGCTGGTCGCCCCCTTCGACAACATCCCGGGCTGATCCGGGCCCCGGAGCTCACGTCCGGTCCACCGCGGTCACGATGGACGGCGACGCCGGCAGGGCCGGCTCGGCCGGGCTGACCCCGGCCCGGCGGGCCACCGCGACCGCGGCCAGCGTGGAGTGCACCCCGAGCTTGCCGAGCACGTTCTGCATGTGCGTCCGGACGGTGTGCGGCGACAGGTAGAGCCGCTCCGCGACCGCCTGCCGACCCAGGCCCGCCACCATGCAGCGCAGGATCTGCTTCTCCCGCGGGGTCAGGGTGTCGACCAGCCGCTCGCTCTCGGTGCGGTCTCGCCGAGCGGTGGTCAGCTCGCGGATCACCCCGGTCAGCAGCGCGGGCGGCAGGTGCGTCTCGTCCCGCAGCACCCCCCGGACCACGGCGAGCAGCCGGGCCAGCGAACTCTCCTTGGCCACCCAGCCGGTGGCGCCCGCGTGCAGGGCCCGGGCGGCGCGGTGCGGATCGTCGGCGGCGGCCAGCACGACCGCCCGCAGCCCCGGATGGGCGCGGCGGACCCGGGCGAGCAGGGTGATGCCGTCCGGTGCCGGAGGCGCGGTTCTGAGCTGGTCGGCCCGGTACACGTCGGAGCGGGCCGGCTCCGCGCCGCGCCCACCCGGGCGCAGCAGGTCCACCGAGCGCCCGCCGGACGGCACCACCGGCGGGCCGACCGGGTGGCGGGGCGGCGGCACCGCCGGGGCCAGCCGCCGCCGGGCCGCGTCGGCCGCGTCCGGGCCGGGCCGGCTCCGGGCACCCGCCGAAGCGACGCCCTCGGCCCCCAGGTCGGCGTCGATCAGAACCACGTCGAAGGCCCGCCCCTCGACGGCGGCACGCTCCAGCGCCCGCTCGGCGGCGGCCCCGCTGCCGGCCGCCCCCACCTCCACGTCGGGCTCGGCGGCGAGCGCCGCGGCCAGGGCCTCGGCGAAGATCCGGTGGTCGTCGACCACCAGGACGCGGATCCGCCCCATCGTCACTACCCCCCTGCTCAGACCGGCCCGAGCCCGGGGGCGGGGACCGGCCCCGGCACCCGCGGTCCGGGCCCGTCACTCCGCCCGCCCACCGGTGGCCGGTGAGGCCGAAAAAGGGCGCCGGCCCCCACCGGTGCCGCACTCAGCGTACGGGCCGGGAAACCCCCTCGTGGCGGTTTGGTGAAGTTTCGTCAGGAGGTGCGCGAGTGGCGGGATTTCACGCCATCACCGGTCGAAGCGGGCAACGCCGAGGCGCCGCCCCCAACCTCCGGGAGCGGCGCCTGCGGGGTCCTGCGGCCTACTGGCCGTGCTTCTCCAGGGCGAACTTCCAGGCGTCGGCGACGATGTCGTCCAGGTTCGGGCGGCGCGGCGTCCAGCCCAGCGCCTCGTGGGCGCGGGCGGCCGAGGCCACCAGCACGGCCGGGTCGCCGGCCCGGCGGCCGGCCGCCTGCACCGGGATCTCCCGGCCGGTGACGCGCCGGACCGACTCGATCACCTCGCGCACCGAGAAGCCGCTGCCGTTGCCCAGGTTGCAGATCAGGTGCTCGCCCGGCTTGGCCGCGTCCAGCGCCAGCAGGTGCGCGTCGGCCAGGTCCGCGACGTGGATGTAGTCGCGGATGCAGGTGCCGTCCGGGGTCGGGTAGTCCTCGCCGTACACCGCGATGTGCGGGCGCTGACCCAGCGCCGCCTGGAACACCAGCGGGATCAGGTGCGACTCGGGGTCGTGGCGCTCCCCGTACGCGCCGTACGCACCGGCCACGTTGAAGTAGCGCAGCGAGACGGCGGCCAGCCCGTGCGCGACGGCCTCGCTGGTGATCAGGTGGTCCACGGCGAGCTTGGTGGCGCCGTAGGCGTTGGTCGGCGAGGTGCGGGCGGTCTCCGCGATCGGCACGACCTCCGGCTCGCCGTAGACGGCGGCGGTGGACGAGAACACCAGCTTGCGCACACCCGCCGCGCGCATCGCCGCGACCAGCTCCAGCGACCCCGCCACGTTGTTACGCCAGTACTTCTCCGGGTCCACGACCGACTCGCCGACCTGCGAGGAGGCGGCGAAGTGCAGCACGCCGTCGAAGGAACCGTCCAGCACCCGGCCGGCCTCCTGGACCCGACCCTCGACGAACTCGGCACCGACCGGGACGCCCTCACGGAAACCGGTGGAGAGATCGTCCAGGACGGTCACCTGGTGCCCCGCCTCCAGCAGGTGGGCGGCCACCACGCTGCCGACGTAGCCGGCGCCACCCGTGACCAGGTACTTACTCATGATGAGACCTCCAGCGGGCGACGGTCCGCCGGATCAGCGGCGGCCGTCGATGACGTGTGTACGACTGAGGCTATTCTCCCTGCCCGCCGGAGTGCCCAGGACCACGTGAACGGGCCACCCGGGAGCCGGTTTCACGAAACCCGAGCCCCCCTCAGCCACCGGCCATCCGCTCCAGCAGCCCGGTACGGGCCGCCACCGCGGCCGCCTCCAGCCGGGTCCGCGCACCGAGCTTCATCAGCACCCGCTGGACGTGCGTCCGGGCGGTGCTCGCGGCGATCCGCATCCCGGCGGCGATCGCCGCCGTGTCCTCCCCGTCCGCGATCCGGGCCAGCACCTGCACCTCACGGCGGGTCAGCAACCGCAGCAGCCGCACCGCCTCGTCGTCCGGCTCGGCGACCGGCCGCAGCAACTGGTCGAAGGCCCCGCGCAGCACGTCCACGGCCACCGCCGCCTCGCCCGCCCGAGCCCGCCCGATCGCCCGCTCGACCACCCCGATCCGCTCGTCGCTCGGCACGTACCCCGCCGCCCCGGCCGCGAACGCCCCCGCCACACCGCGCAGTTCACCCACCGGCCCGAGCACGATCACGGCCACCTCGGGGCGCTCCCGGCGAATCCGGCGCAGCCCGTCGAAAGCCGCCGGCTCACTCGGCGCGGCCACCCCCAGCAGACACACCTCCGGCCGCCGGCCGACCACCAGATCAGCCGCGACCCCGGCCGGGCAGCCGACCGCGAGCACCCGGTGGCCGCGCAGCTGCAACGCCGTGGCCAGCGCCTCGGCCAACAGCCGGTGATCGTCGACCACCACGAGTCGAACGCCCATGACGCCCTCCCGGTCGGGGTTCGGCTCGCGCCCGCACCCCATGGGCGGGCGGCCGATGACGCACCATCACAGCGCATTCCGTACCCGACCCGCTAGGCCGCCGCATTCGGCCGCCGCACTGGGCCGCCGTCTTGGACCGGGCGGCCTGATCGGGGAACAGCAAAAGGCCCTCGCCATGAAGCGAGGGCCTTCAAATGGAGCCCCCATGCGGAATCGAACCGCAGACCTTCTCCTTACCATGGAGACGCTCTACCGACTGAGCTATAGGGGCTTGCCGGGCTTTCACCGGGCCGGTCGAACAAGGAAGACATTACACGGCTGGCGGCCCGGAAGGGAAATCGGCTCCGCGGCCCCGGCGCATGCCGGACCGACCCCCGGCGGGCGGGCACCCGGCCCTCGGCACGGGCCCGGTCGGCCTTCGGTACGGGGCTGGTCAGCCCTTGGCGCGGGCCCGGCCAGCCTTCGGTACGTGCGCGGTCAGCCTTCGGCGTGCGCCTCGTCGAACTCCTCACGGGCGGCCAGCATCTGCCCGGTTCGCTGCTCCGTCCAGCGGCCGAGCGGCGCCAGCAGCACGGCCAGCTCCCGGCCGAGCGGCAGCAGGTCGTAGACCACCCGCGGCGGCGTCTCCGGGAACACGGTGCGGCGCACCAGTCCGCTGCGCTCCAGGCTGCGCAGCGACTGGGTGAGCATCTTGCGACTGACCCCGCCGACGCCACGCTGCAGTTCGGAGAACCGCTGCTGCCCGCAGGCGGCGAGGCTCATCAGGATCAACATCGACCACTTGTCGGCCAGTTCGGCGAACATCGCGCGGCTGGGACAGAGCTGGGCGAAGACGTCGAGCTCCTGCTCCCGGTCCTGCCCGCCCTCCCGCTCCTGCCCCTGCCGCCCAGTGCCGCTCTCCACCCGGGCCGCTTCCTCCGTCGTCATGCCGTCCAGGGTAGCCCTGCGGTCTCCAATCCACCCTTGGTAACCAATGGAGACTTGGTCTATATTGGAGACCAGCCCGGCGGGTCGAGGTGCGACAGCACGCCCCGCCGTCGCTCCTCGGCTTGTCCCTGCCTTGCCTTGCCCCTGCCCGCACCCGTTCCCGTACAGGAGTGCCCCCGTATGACCGCCATCCGCCCGACCGTCGCCCTCGCCTACCACTCCGGCTACGGCCACACCGCCGTCATCGCCGAGGCCGTCGCCCGCGGCGCCGCCGCCGCCGGCGCCGAGGTCGTCTCGATCGCCGTCGACACCATCACCGACGAGCAGTGGGCCCAGCTCGACGCCGCCGACGCGATCGTCTTCGGCTCCCCCACCTACATGGGCACCGCCTCCGGCGCCTTCCACGTCTTCGCCGAGGCCACCAGCAAGCGCTGGTTCTCCGACGCCTGGCGGGACAAGGTCGCCGCCGGCTTCACCAACTCCGCCTCCAAGAGCGGCGACAAGGCCGGCACCCTCGGCTTCTTCCAGACCCTCGCCGCCCAGCACGCCATGAGCTGGGTCAACCTCGGCCTCAAGCCCGGCTGGAACGCCACCACCGCCACCGAGAACGACCTCAACCGCCTCGGCTTCTTCAACGGCGCCGCCGCCTCCAGCCCGTCCGACGCCGGCCCCGAGGCCGTGCACAAGGCCGACATCGCGACCGCCGAGTACCTCGGCGAGCGGGTCGCCCAGCACACCGCCGTCGTGCTGGCCGGCCGCGCCGCCCTCGCCGGCTGACCGCACCGCACGGTCGGCACCTACGCCGCCGGGTCCGCCCCCAGGAGAGGCACCCGGCGGCGTCCGCCGTCCACCGCCCCCAACTCCGCGCCGCCGGTCTCCGGCAGCAGCCACAGGCAGCCCAGCGCCACCACGCCCAACCCCACCAGGTACCAGCCGACCGGCTCCGCCGTCCCGTACGCCTCCGTCAGCCGCGTCGCCACCAGCGGCGTCGTCGCCCCGCCCACCACGCCGCCCAGGTTGTACGTCAACGCGGCACCCGTGTACCGCACCCGGGTCGGGAACAACTCCGGCAGGAACGCCGCCACCGGCCCCATCAGGCACCCCAGCACCACCAGCGCACCCGCCAGCGCCACGAACATCAACGGCCGGCGCACCGTCTCCAGCAACGGGAACAGCACCAGCGACCACCCCGCCGCCAGACCCGTCGCCCAGCACAGCGTCCGCCGCCGCCCCCACCCGTCACTGCGCGACGCGCTCACCCACACCGTCACGCCCATGCCCAGCGCGCCCACCAGCAGCATCACCAACACCAGCGAACTCGCCACCCCGAGCCCGGACGTCGCGTACGCCAACGCGTACGTCGTGGTCAGGTAGAACAGCGCGTACCCCACGGTGATCGCCCCACAGCCCAGCAGCACCGTGCGCCAGTGCCCGCGCAACACCTCCACCACCGGCGCCCGGTCCCTCGGCTCGTCCGGCCGGAACAGCGGCGTCTCCTCCAACCGCAGCCGCACGAACAGCCCCACCGCCACCAGCCCCAACGACGCCAGGAACGGAACCCGCCAGCCCCACTCCCGGAACGCCCGCCCGTCCAGGCCGAGTTGGACCGCCAGGAACACCCCGTTCGCCAACACGAACCCGCTCGTCGGCCCCAACTGCAGGAACGCCCCGTACCGCCCCCGCCGCCCGGCCGGCGCGTTCTCCGCGATCAGCAGCGCCGCCCCGCCCCACTCCCCGCCCAACCCCACGCCCTGACACACCCGCAACACCACCAGGGCCACCGGCGCCCACCACCCCCACGACCCGAACCCTGGCAACACCCCCACCGCCGCCGTCGACAGCCCCATCAACAACAGCGACACCACCAGCGTCGCCTTCCGCCCCACCCGGTCCCCGAAATGCCCGAACACCACCGCCCCCAGCGGCCGGGCCAAGAACGCCACCGCATACACCGAGAACGCCGCCAACAGCGCCCCCACCGTGCCCAGTTCAGGAAAGAACACCGACCCGAACACCAAGGCCGCCGCCGTCCCGTACAAAAAGAAGTCGTAGAACTCGATCGCCGTACCGATCAGCGCCGCAGCCGCCGCACGCCTCAACTGCCCCGCCCGCCGGGCTTCCTCCGCATCCATACCACCACCCTGGACACCAGCCCGCCCCGCCACCAGCCCCCACCCGAGTGACCCCCGCGCACACCCCCACCCCACGCGCCCCCGGCTCAACACCGGCGGTGCACACCAGCACAGGCGCCCAGATCACCGCACGTACGGGTCCTCCCCCGGCGGCACCACAGGCCGCCCACCCGCCTTCCGCCGCCGCAACACGACGAACACCACACCGGCGACCAGCACCAACCCACCCACCACACCGGCCACAACCGGCAACGCACCACCCGAACCAGAGGACTTCTCCACCCTCGGCTCCACCGACGGCGCCCCCACGGCCACATCACTCGGACTCGGAGCCGCCGAACTCGGCGAGGGCGCCGAAGTAGAAGTAGCCGACGGGCTCGCCGAGGGCAAGGTCTGCCCAACCGGAATCGGCGACACATTCGCAGGCCCAGGATCGCCAGGTTCCGTCAGCGCGACGCGAGGCCTGACAACTCCGTACCCGACATCGACACTGCGGACCGACCCATCAGTCGGTTTTCCTGCCGTGTTAATGAGCACCCGGAGAATCTGATTTGCCGTCCATTCCGGATGCGCCGACCACACCAGGGCCGCCGAAGCAGACACGAGTGCGGCCGAGTCCGAAGTCCCGTGACTCTTGCAATAACCAGTCGAAGAGGTACAGGCAGCAAGCATATCCATGCCGGGCGCGGAAAGAATAACCTGCGGCCCCTGCTCAGACTCGGCTGTCGCAATCACATCACGATCGACTGCCCCTACCCCGACAACACCAGGAAGCGCCCCGGGATACTCGACCGGATTGCCCTTCTGCGCTTCATTCCCGACGCTTGCCACTACTAGGACACCCTTGGCCCTCGCAGCCTCAATGACGCCATTCAGATTGGCAACATCTTCCGGCGCGGGAACTGCCGCATTCATACCCTGCGAGATATTGATGACCTTGACACCCTGGTCAACCGCATAGGAAATGGCCTGGCCGATCTGGCCAAGGAATTCATTGGATACGAGCGCCCCGGAAGACCCGTTATTGATCTTCAGAGGAAGAATTTTAACCCCGGGAGCCAAACCTTGGGCACCGGTTCCCCCCATACCTTTGCCCGTCCCGGCAATGAGGCTGGCGATCCCGGTGCCGTGCCCGTCACCGAAGGAGCCCACCCCACCAGAACTGCCGCTGAAATCCTTGCCGGGCAGGAACTGCCCGGCAAGATCCGGATGATCCAGCTTGAATCCGCCGTCGATCACGGCAATCGTGATCCCCTGCCCCTTGGTGATCTTCCACATCTCCGGTGCATGCATCGCGTCCAGATGCCACTGCTGTTGCCGGATCGTGTCTTCGGCAGCCGCCGGCACTGCGACCGGGCCGACCACAACTCCCGCCGCCAAAAGCACCGCAGCGGACATCCGCCAACGAGATCGCGTGTTCGTCCGCCCCATCACAACTCCTCGTCAATCTCTCCGTCGACCGGGGAGCGTGCCCCGAACAGGTCTGCCCGGCCACCGGGAGAGCCCAGTGGCCGGGCAGTCGTTGCCGTCCTACTCAATCACGTCCGGGTTGCTGTGCGGCGTACCGCTGGTCCAGGTCTCCTCGTCCTCGTGGAGGTAGTCGGCCCGCTTGCGGCGATCGCGCTCGTTCCGACCGGAGTGACCCGCCGTTCCAGGGGCCATCATGCCGTTCTGCCCGGAGCGGGCTTCGCCCTCAACGGCTCCCGCAGCGGCAGCCCGGTTACGCAGGCCCGTACCACCCGGCGTGAACTCCCCGCCGGCAGCCGGTCCCTTGCGGCCGCCGACCGCCCCTCCTCCGGTCGAGGTCAGGCCCCGGCCCCGTGAGCTGCCGCCCGAACCAACGGCTCCGGAACCACCACCCATCCCCGGATGCATGCCGCCCACACCGCCCGCGCTGCCGGCCGCTCCCGCCCGCCCCGCCTGGGCCTCACGGGCGCCGAAGACCGTCCCGCTGGGCAGACCCTGGCTGCCACCGGACTTTCCCGGCACCGAGCCGCCGCCGAACGGAGCCGTACGGGCGGGGATCGAGCCGCCGCCCTTGCCTGAGACGGATCCGCCACCACCCCTGGCCGGGATCGAGCCGCCGCCGACCCCGGCCGGGAAACCGGTCACCGGGCCGCCACCCGGACCACCCGGATATCCCGGGGTACCACCGGGGCCACCCGGATATCCGGGAATCCCGTTCGGACCGTCAGGCGGGAGGCTTCCACCACCACTGGGGCCGAGCGGGCCGGTCTGACCTGGCAAGGTCGGCACGGCCGGCAGGCTGTCAAGGCCGGTACCGGGACGGTGGACGGGTTCCGACGGCACAGAGGGCGGCGTCGAGGAGCCCGAGTCCACCGGCGTCGACGGCACCTGGCCACCGCTTCGCGGCGAAATTGGGTCAGTGTGGCCAGGCCCGCCGACCTGGCCTTGCGGACCCGACCCCAGACTCCGAGGCGCGACCGAACCACCACCGTAGTTTCCGCCTGGCGGGCGGTAGCTGCCCCCGGTGCTACCGCCGCCTGCACGAGGGCTACGAACGGAGCCGCCGTAACCGCCTGAGCCGCTGCCACCAGAGGCCGTCGAGGATTCGTACTTGTTGCTACTCGCATCCGGCGTACCCGGCAGAGCCACGTCCCCGAGCCCGGCCAGCTTCGTTGTCGCCGCCTCGTACGCCTGCCCCAGCTTCTCCATCTGGTGGATGGCTTCCTGGTGGGCCTTGTAGACCCGCTGAGAGGCGGCCACAGCCTCCGTTTCGGTGACCCAGGAACAGTTCTGCTTCTTCATCATGGCGTCGACGGTGGCGGTGGTCGGCCCGGTCGGGGTGAAGTTGGCGCTCGTGAGCGCCATCTGGTTGGGCACCCCCTGGGTCGAGCGCGCCTTGACGATGTCGACATCGTCGTGTGGCACGTCCGGCACGGCCACCTTGGCGGTGCTGAGTGCCTCACCGGCCTGGTGCATGGCGTCGCCGGCGGTTGTGGAGTAGTCACCGAGCAACGCGGCGGACTGCTGCAGGTTGCCTGCCCAGGTCTTGAAGCTCTCGGCGGCCGGCCCTTCCCAGCTGACGTTGCCGATGTGCGATTTGAGTGCCGCGCCGAGTTCCTTCAGGACGCGGCCGGCCGACTTCAGCTGGGTGCCGCGGCTCAGCACCGTCGTGGGGTCGGTGCTCTGGACCATTTTCTTGAGCTGGGCGTGTCCGACGCCCTCGAAGTTCGTTCCGTCTGCCACTACTTACTCCCCGATTCCCCGTGAGCGCCCTCGCCGACCACCATCAGAAGCCCTCGCCGCCGGCCCGCGCCGGCGTGGTGCCGCCCGCGTTCTTCGCGACGGCGTTCTGCGCGGCCGTCGTGTCGTCCTCGTTGGCCGAGTAGTTGCCCGCCGTCGCTGCGACCGCGGTCTTCATCGCCTCGATCTGCGACACGAAGTCCTTGTGCAGCTTGACGAGCTGGGTGTGCACCTTGTCGTAGGCCGCGGTCAGGGCCGTTGCTTCGGCGAACTCCGCGCTGGCGAAGCTTCCGCCGGTCAGTTTCTGTTCCTGGAGTTTGTACGGGGCCGCCGGGGAGCCTTCCATGGCCTGGAGCAGGGCTTCGATCTTCTTGGCGAACGCGGTGAGCGTGTCGAGCTCGACCTTGACGTCCTTCTTGCCGAAGGCGGACACCAGGTCGGCGGCGCTGACGTTCGTCTGCACGGTGCTGACGAGGGGGCCGAACCCCATCATGTGGCTGAGCATAAATGGCGTGATGTCACCGGACGTGTCCGGACTGGCCCCCGTGTTCGGTGGAACCTCTCCTGCCATAGCAGTTCACCTCTCCCCCGTACGGGCGGTGGTTCGGGGTAACCCCGGGGCCGCCGCTCCGCAACATACCGTCAACTTCTCGGTCGTACAGTGCTGGTCGGTGCACCGCCCGCCCTGGGGGCGGTTTCCGCCTCCGCAATCGTAGCCACCGCCTCTGTCGGGCTGGCAGGGCCCTTGGCCCGCCTGTGCGGGATCGGTACGAACTTGACACGTGCGGCCCTCGGGGGTGCCGTGCCGGGCCCCGGTAGACTGGCGTCGCCCGGTTGGACCGGGTACGCCCCCATCTGCCGCGCAATGTCGCACAGCAGCGTCCCCTGGCCGCAGAACGGACGTGACCTGATGCCTGCAGACGAGTCCGCCCCCTCCTGGTGGGCCCGTGCCGCCCGTCCTTCCCGGCCGCCGTTGCCGTTGGCGCTGATGGCCCGCGCGGCGGTGGGCATGGCGGTGCCGCTGACCGCAGGACTGCTGGCGCACCGGCTGGATCTGGGGGTGTTCGCCGGTCTGGGCGCGATGCACGCGACGATGAACGACCGCGCGGAGCCGGGTGGCCTGCGGGTGCCCCGGATCGCGTCGGCGGTGCTGGCTTCGGCGCTCGGCATGCTGATCGGCACTTCCCTCCAGCACGTGCACGTTTCGGCGGTCGCGCTCGGTGCGGCGCTCACGTTCACGGCGTTCGCGTCCGGCGCGCTGAGTGCGACGGGCCCGCGGGGTTCTGCGGCGGGGATGCTGCTGCTGGTGTCGGCGGCGTTGGGCAGCGGGATGCCGTTGCCGGATCCGTGGTGGGCGGCGGCGCCGATGATGCTGGCGGGTGCCGCGTTCGTGGTGGTGCTGGGTCTGCCGGGGGGCGCGCACCGCCGCCCCGCCTCGGATCCGCGCAACCGTGCGCTGGCGGCCGCGTACGAGGCGTTCGGCCAGACGCTGGCCGATCTGGGCACGCCGCAGGGCGCGGCTTCGCGCCAGGTGTTGACGGCCCGGTTGAACCAGTTGCAGGACCTCCTCCCGCGACCGCACCGCCCGGGGTCGGAGTCCGCCCGTACGGTTCGGCTGCGCCGGATGTACGAGGCGGCGTTGGCCGCCACCGAGGCGGCGACGGGCCTGTTGTGGGCGTGGCGGCCGGTGCCGCCCGAGGTCGCGGAGGTGCCGCTCCGGTTGGCGGACGCGGTCCGGCGGGGCGGCGGCGAGGTCACCGTTCCGCAGTGGCAGCCGGACACGCCGTCCCGGCAGGCCCTGGACGTGGCGCTGCGCGCGGCGGCCGACACCGTGGCCGGCCGGGAGGCGGAGGTCGCTACCGCCCCGGCGCCGCCGCCCGATCCGTGGCGGCTGCGGGTGCGGCTGCTGTCGCGCGGTTCGGTCCGGTACGGGCTGCGGGTGGCGTTGTGCATCGCGGTCGGTTCGGCGGTGACGGCCAGTTACCCGCTCAGCAAGAGCTACTGGGTGCCGATGACGATCGCCTTCGTGTTGAAGCCGGATCTCGGTTCGGTGTTCCTGCGGGCGGTGAGCCGCTCGATCGGCACGGTGCTCGGGGTGGCGGTCACGGCGGCCGTGGTGTCGCTCACGACCGACGCGTGGGTACTGACGGCGATCGCCGCGTTCTGCGTGGCCCTGTTGCCGTACGTGACGGCGGCGCACTACGGGCTGAACACGGTGGCGATGACGCCGATGGCGTTGATCCTGCTCCAGTTGGGCGGGCAGAGCAGCGCGGCCGAGTTCTGGCCGCGGGTGCTGGACACGGTGCTCGCGAGCGCGATCGTGCTGCTCTTCGGCTATCTGCTGTGGCCGGAGCGTCCGCGGCACCGGATCGAGCCCCGGCTGGTGGACGCGGCCACCGCGCTGCGGGCCTATCTGGACGCGGTCACCGGGGACGCGGGCCGGGCCGAGGTGTGGCTGCGCCGCACGGCGTACCGGGCGTTGGAGGACGCCCGCCAGGAGGTGCGGCAGGGGCTGGCCGAGCCGCCGCCGACGGGGCGGCTGGCGGAGCAGTGGCTGCCGGCGACGGCGGCGTTGGAGCGGCTGGGCGGCGCGGTGGCGGCGTTCGCGGCGCAGCTGCGGTACGGCGGCCGGGTGCCGGATCCGGCGGAGGTGGGGCGGGTGCGCCGGGCGCTGGACGAGCTGACGGCCGCGGCCCGCGAGCACCGCCCGCCGACCGGGGCGGCGGCCCGCCCGACGGCGCCGCACGACCCGGCGCGCAGTGCGCTGGGCCGTGCGGCGGACGAGCTGGAGGCCCTGCTGGCCCGGTAGGGCCCGAACGGGATCCCGGCACCGGCCAGGACTCCGACCAGAACTCCGACCAGGACTCAGACCTGCTCGGCCAGCTCCAGCCAGCTCAGCTCCAGCTCCTCCTTCTCCTCCCGGACGGCGCGCAGCTGCGCGTCCAGCTCCGCGACCTTGGAGAAGTCGGCGGCGTGCTCGGCGAGTTGGGCGTGCAGCTTGGACTCCTTCTGGTCCAGCTTGGCGATCTGCCGCTCCATCTTCTGCATCTCCTTCTTCGCCGCCCGCAGGTCGCCGCCCGACAGAGCCGACGCGGCGGTCCCGGCGTCCGAGCCACCCGCTGCCGCGGCCGAAGCAGCCGAGGCGGTCGAAGCACCCGAGGCGGCCGAAGCGGCGGCGGCGATCGAGGCGGCCATCCGCGCCCGCCGCTCCAGGTACTCGTCGACGCCGCCCGGCAGCATCCGCATCTTCTGGTCGCCGAGCAGCGCGTGGACGACGTCGGTGGTCCGCTCGATGAAGAACCGGTCGTGGCTGATGACGATCATCGAGCCGGGCCAGCCGTCGAGCAGGTCCTCCAGCTGGTTGAGGGTCTCGATGTCGAGGTCGTTGGTGGGCTCGTCGAGGAACAGCACGTTGGGCTCGTCCATCAGCAGGCGCAGCAGCTGGAGCCGCCGCCGCTCGCCGCCGGACAGGTCGCCGACGGGCGTCCACTGCTTGTCCTTGCCGAAGCCGAACTGCTCGCACAGCTGGCCGGCGCTCATCTCCCGGCCCTTGCCGAGGTCGACGCGCGAGCGGACCTGTTCGACGGCCTGGAGCACCCGGATGGCCGGGTCCAGTTCGACGACCTCCTGCGACAGGTAGGCGAGCCGGACCGTCTTGCCGACCTTGATCAGACCCGACGCGGGCTGCACGTCGCCCTCGGAGGCGTACGCGTCGCGCAGGGCGCGCAGCAGCGAGGTCTTGCCGGCGCCGTTGACGCCGAGCAGGCCGATCCGCTCGCCGGGGCCGAGCTGCCAGGTGAGGTTCTCCAGCAGCAGCTTGGGGCCGGCCTTGACGGTGACGCCTTCCAGGTCGAAGACGGTCCTGCCCAGTCGCGCGTTGGCGAACTTCATCAGCTCGGACCGGTCCCGGGGCTCCGGCACGTCGGCGATCAGGGCGTTGGCGGCCTCGATCCGGTAGCGCGGCTTGGAGGTGCGGGCGGGGGCGCCGCGGCGCAGCCAGGCGAGTTCCTTGCGGGCGAGGTTCTGGCGCTTCTGCTCCTCGACGGCCTCGATCCGGGAGCGCTCGGCGCGGGCGAAGACGTAGTCGGAGTAGCCGCCCTCGTACTCGTGCACGGCGCCGCCCTGGACGTCCCACATCCGGGTGCTGACCTGGTCGAGGAACCAGCGGTCGTGGGTGACGCAGACCAGCGCGGAGCGGCGCTTCTGCAGGTGCTGGGCGAGCCAGTTGATGCCCTCGACGTCGAGGTGGTTGGTGGGCTCGTCGAGGACGATCAGGTCGGGCGAGCCGAGGAGCAGCTTGGCGAGGGCGATCCGGCGGCGCTCGCCGCCGGAGAGCGGGCCGATGACGGTGTCGAGGCCGTCGGCGAAGCCGGGCAGGTCGAGGCCGCCGAAGAGGCCTTCGACGATGTCGCGGATGCGGGCGTCGCCGAGCCACTCGTGGTCGGCCCGGTCGGCGATCACCTCGTGCCGGATGGTGGCCGTCGGGTCGAGCGAGTCGTGCTGGGTGAGGACGGCCAGCTGGAGGCCGCCGTTCCAGGTGATCCGGCCGCTGTCGACCTCCTCCAGCTTGGCGAGCATCCGGATCAGGGTGGTCTTGCCGTCGCCGTTGCGTCCGACGACGCCGATCCGGTCGCCTTCGCTGACGCCGAGGCTGACTCCGTCCAGGAGGGCGCGGGTGCCGTAGACCTTCGTGACGGACTCGATGGTGGCGAGGTTGACGGCCACGTCTGCTGCGCTCCTGGGATTGGCGGTCTCGGGGCGGCCCGCCGGTCGCGGCCGGGCACCCCTGTCGGGGACGCCCCGATCTCCCCAGCCTAATGGGCCCGCCGAAGCGCCCTCACCGCCCGCAGTGGCGGGGGCCCGAACCGGCGGGCCCCGTACCGGCGAAGCCCTTAGAAACGTTGGCGGGGTCCCTACGGCACGAGCGCCGCCCCCGGCACCGGCCCGTACGTGGCGTGCGCGGTCCGGCAGGTGCCGGAGGCCCGCAGCGCCTCGGCGACGGCGGCGGCTGCGTCGGCGTCCTTGACGAGGAACGCGCAGGTCGGCCCCGAGCCGGAGACGAGGGCGCCGAGCGCGCCGGCCTCGGTGCCGGCCCGCAGGGTGGCGGCGAGCGCGGGGCGCAGCGAGAGGGCGGCGGGCTGGAGGTCGTTGGCGAGGGCGGCGGCCAGGGCGACGGCATCGCCCTGGGCGAGGGCGGCGAGCAGCGCGGGGTCGGCGTCGGGGGTGCGGACGTCGGTGTCGCTGGAGCCGGTGCCGGCCTCCTCGCGCAGGCGGTCGCACTCGCGGAAGACGGCGGGGGTGGAGAGGCCGCCGTCGGCGACCGCGAACACCCAGTGGAAGGTGCCGTCGACGGTGAGCGGCTGCAGGATCTCGCCCCGGCCGAGGCCCAGCGCGACGCCGCCGAGCAGGGCGAACGGCACGTCGGAGCCGAGTTCGGCGGCCAGTTCCAGGAGGGTGTCGAGGGGGGTGTCGAGCTGCCAGAGCGCGTCGCAGGCGACCAGCGCGGCGGCCCCGTCGGCGCTGCCGCCGGCCATGCCGCCGGCGACCGGGATGGCCTTGGCGATGTGCAGGTGCACGCCGGGTTCGGCGATGCCGTGGTGGGCGGCGAGCAGGCGGGCGGCGCGGGCGGCGAGGTTGCTGTCGTCGAGCGGTACGACGTGGGCGTCCGGCCCGGTGCAGGAGAGCGTGACGCCCTGCCCTGCCGTGGCGGTGACCTCGTCGCCGAGGGCGACGGCGAAGAACACGTTGGCCAGGTCGTGGAACCCGTCGGCGCGCAGTCCGCCCACCCCGAGCTGGGCGTTGACCTTGGCCGGAACCCGCACGGTGATCACTGGGAGTCCGCCTCCGGCTCGTGCTCGGCGATCTCCGGCTTGTGCTCGGCGATCTCCGGCTTGTGCTCGGCGATCGCGGCGAACTGCTCCACCGTGAGCATCTCGCCGCGCAGCTTGTGGTCGATCCCGGCGGCCGCGAGCGCCTGCTCGGCCCCGGCGGCGGAGCCGGCCCAGCCGGCCAGCGCGGCGCGCAGGGTCTTGCGCCGCTGGGCGAACGCGGCGTCGACGACGGCGAACACCTCCCTGCGGCTGGCGGTGGTCTTCGGCGGCTCGCGGCGGATCAGCGAGACCAGCCCGGAGTCGACGTTGGGGGCGGGCCAGAACACGTTCCGGCCGATGGCGCCGGACCGCTTCACGTCGGCGTACCAGTTGGCCTTGACGGACGGGACGCCGTACACCTTGTTGCCGGGCTTGGCGGCGAGCCGGTCGGCGACCTCGGCCTGCACCATCACCAGGGTGCGCTCGATGCTGGGGAAGGTCGCCAGCATGTGCAGCAGGACGGGCACGGCCACGTTGTACGGCAGGTTGGCGACCAGCGCGGTCGGCGCCGGCCCGGGCAGCTCGGTGACCTCCATGGCGTCGCTGAACACCAGGTCGAAGCTGTCGACCTTGCCGGGCATCCGGGCCGCGACGGTGTCCGGCAGGTGCTGTGCCAGCACCGGGTCGATCTCCACCGCCGTGACGTGCGCGGCCACCTCCAGCAGCGCCAGCGTCAGCGACCCGAGCCCGGGCCCGACCTCGACCACCGCGTCCTCGGCCGTCACCCCGCCTGCCCGGACGATCCGCCGCACGGTGTTGCCGTCGATGACGAAGTTCTGCCCGCGCTGCTTGGTCGGCTTCACGCCGAACGCGGCCGCCAGCTCCCGAATGTCGGCGGCGCCCAGCAGGTGGCTGTCAGGGGTGGGGTCGGTGGTGCTCACGCGCCAAGGATACGGGCGCGCGGGGCCCTCAGAGTTCGACGACCTCGGCGAGGTCGATCTCGACGGGGTACGGCACCGAGGTGCGGAGCACACCCTCGTGCTGGGCGACGGGCAGGTAGACGCCTTTCTCCTCGTCCCGGTGGAACTCGTGCACGATCGGCAGGTTGTCGAGGCCGCGCTCGACCCGCCAGTAGTACGGGATCTTCTTCTCGGCGTACTGGCCGGGCTTGCGGAAACGGTCGTTGGCCCGGGTGCCGTGGGATACGACCTCGACGGCCAGCACCAGGGATTCCGGCGGCAGGCACTCCAGTTCGAAGACGTCGAGACCGGTCTTGTCGAAGACCACCACGTCCGGCTTGGCCGTGTTGCTCTCGTCCAGGAGGACGCAACGCTCGACGTTCGCCGCGTACGGCGCGACGCGTGCGCTTCGAAGAGCCGTGTACAGCTCGTCGCGCACCTGGTCGTGCCACTGATTCGTCTGCCCCCGGACCACGATGACTCCGTCCACCAGATCCCATTCGAACGGCAGGTCGAATTTCTGAGCCTGCTCGTACGTCCAGCCCTGGGACGGCGGATGTGTCCAGTCGATGCGGTCCTCGACGGGTTCGTCGATCGGCTCGGCGGTCATCGCCACCTCCCTCACTGCACTCATGCTAGTCAGCCTAAGAAGCAGCCGGGAGTGCCGAATCGTTCCGCCGGAATCCGACTTTCGTTCGACCGGCTCAGTACCCGAAGGCCCGGGCCGTGTTCTCCGCGATCGCCGTGGACAGCTCGTCCTCGTGCAGCCCCAGCGTGTCGGCCATCGAGCGGACGGTGACCGGGATGAGGTACGGGGCGTTGGGCCGGCCGCGGTAGGGGTGGGGGGTGAGGAAGGGTGCGTCGGTCTCGACCAGGACGCGGTCGAGGGGGGTGGCGGCGAGGGCGTCGCGCAGCGGCTGGTTGGCCTTGAAGGTGACCGGGCCGGCGAAGGACAGGTACCAGCCGTGTTCGGCACAGACCTTGGCCATCTCGGCGTCGCCGGAGTAGCAGTGGAAGACCGTCCGCTCGGGGGCGCCTTCCGCCAGCAGGACGGCGATGACGTCCTCGTGGGCGTCGCGGTCGTGGATGACCAGGGCCTTGTCATGCCGTTTGGCCATCTCGATGTGGCGGCGGAACGACTCCTTCTGGATCTCGACGCCCTCGGGGCCGGTGCGGAAGTAGTCGAGGCCGGTCTCGCCGACGGCGCGGACCTGCGGGAGGGCGGCGAGCCGGTCGATCTCGGCGAGGGCCTCCTCCAGCGCGGCCTCGCCGCCCGCCTTCCGCTGCTGGCCGGACCAGCCGTCCGCGTCGCCGAGGAAGATCCGCGGCGCCTCGTTGGGGTGCAGGGCGACGGCCGCGTGCACCTGCTCGTACTGGGCCGCCAGTTCGGCGGCCCAGCGCGAGCCGGGCACGTCGCAGCCCACCTGGACGACCGTGGTGACCCCGACCGAGGCGGCCCGGGCCAGTCCCTCGGCCGGGGTGCCGGCCTGCATGTCGAGGTGGGTGTGCGAGTCGGCCACCGCCACGGCCAGGGGTTGCGGCAGTGGCGGCGGGGTCGACCGGGCGTCGTCCTTGGCAGACATCAGGAGGCGGGCTTCTCTTCGAGGCGCGGGAACAGGATCTCGCCCTTGGTGACGGTGCTGCCGGCGGGCAGCCGGCCCCAGTCGGCGGTGGTGGCGATGGTCTGGGCGGCGAGCGCGCCGAGGCCGGCCTCGGCGCCGAGCGAGGTCCACAGCTTCTCGGCGGTGGACGGCATCACCGGGTTGAGCATGACGGCGGTGCCGCGCAGCGCCTCGGCGGCGGTGTAGAGGATGGTGGCGAGGCGGGCGCGGCCCTGCTCCGAGTCGTCCTTGGCCACCTTCCACGGCTCCTGCTCGGTGAGGTAGCCGTTGACCTGCTTGACGAACTCGAAGATCGCCGCGAGGCCGCCGGCGAAGTCCAGCTCCTCGCCGATCTTCCGGTCGGCGGTGGCGAGGGCCGTGGCGAGGCCGTCCGCGATGGCCTGCTCGGCGTCACCGGGGGCGGCGGCGGCTGGCAGCGCGCCGTCGAAGTACTTGCCGACCATGGCGGCGACCCGGGAGGCCAGGTTGCCGAAGTCGTTGGCGAGTTCGGATGTGTACCGGGCGGTGAAGTCCTCCCAGGAGAACGAGCCGTCGGTGCCGAAGGGGATCGCCCGCAGGAAGTAGTAGCGGTAGGCGTCCACGCCGAAGTGCGAGGTGAGGTCGGTGGGCGAGATGCCGGTCAGGTTGGACTTGGACATCTTCTCGCCGCCGACCATCAGCCAGCCGTTGGCGACGACCCGCTTGGGCAGCGGCAGGCCCGCGGCCATCAGCATGGCGGGCCAGATCACCGCGTGGAAGCGCAGGATGTCCTTGCCCACCAGGTGGACGGAGGCCGGCCACAGTTCGGCGAAGCGCTCCGGGTCGCTGCCGTAGCCGGCCGCGGTGATGTAGTTCTGCAGCGCGTCCACCCACACGTACAGGACGTGCTTCTCGTCCCAGGGCAGCGGGACGCCCCAGTTGAAGGTGGAGCGGGAGATCGAGAGGTCCTTCAGGTCCTGCTCGACGAAGCGCAGCACCTCGTTGCGGGCCGAGGCCGGCTGGATGAAGTCCGGGTTGGCGGCGTAGAACTCCAGCAGTTTCGGGCCGTAGGCGGAGAGGCGGAAGAAGTAGTTCTCCTCCTCCAGCCATTCGACCGGCCGCTTGTGCACGGCGCAGAGCTTCTCGTCCTCGGTGGCGCCGTCGAGCAGTTCGGCCGGGAGCTTGAACTCCTCGCAGCCGACGCAGTACGGGCCGGAGTAGCCGCCCTTGTAGATCTCGTCCTTGTCGTACAGGTCCTGGACGAACTCCTGCACGCGGTCGGTGTGGCGCTGCTGGGTGGTGCGGATGAAGTCGTCGTTGGCGATCTCCAGGTGCTCCCAGAGCGGCTTCCAGGCCTCTTCGACCAGCTTGTCGCACCACTCCTGCGGGCTGACGCCGTTGGCCTCGGCGGTCCGCATGATCTTCTGACCGTGCTCGTCGGTGCCGGTCAGGTACCACACCTTCTCACCGCGCTGGCGGTGCCAGCGGGTGAGGACGTCGCCCGCCACGGTGGTGTACGCGTGGCCCAGGTGCGGGCGATCGTTGACGTAGTAGATCGGGGTGGAAACGTAGTACGCCGGGGCGGTCGCCCCGGTGGTGCTGTGGTCTGCAGTGGCCGCCATGGTCGGAAAGCTTAGTCGGGCCCACCCGCAGCCCTCGACCGGATAACCGCATGACCGGCGACGGCGGGGGCCGCCCCCGCGTGCGCTCCCGGTGTCGGCGGTCAGCCCAGCAGCCGCGACCAGAACCGGGCCCAACGTCCGCGCGGCTTCACGGGGTCGGACACCGGGGGCGCCCCGGCCGGCTCGGCGTGCGCCGGGTAGCCGGGAGCGTGGTGCCAGGACTGGTCGGCGGTGGCGACCCGGCCCTCGCGCATGATCCGGACGGTGTGTCCGCCACACCCCGGGCAGGTCGGCTTGAGCAGCGGGGACGGTACCCGGACACCGTTGGCGTGGTATTCGAACACGACGTGCCCGTCCTTGCCGGCGTGGTGCTCGATGTCGTACGCCTGCTCCCAGCCGTACCCGCATCGCAGGCAGGCGAAGGAGTAGGCCTCCCGCACGGTCTCGACGGGAGTGTGCGGCCGTCCGGCCAGGCCGGGGGCGCTCAGCGCGTTGCCACCGAGGGGGCTACCGATCATCTCGCTCATAGCCGTCTCCCAGCGCCCGCCGGGCGCTCGCCCGGCTGGGTCTTTCCATTCCAGGAAATGCCCTGACGGCCTCGGCCGATGCCCTGCTTGTGAAGAGTTGGACGCGGGTTGGGAACTCCTATACGAAAGGCCTGGATCGTTCCGGAAACCGCGACCGAATCTTCAGCTCCGTGGGCGTTTACCGGGGCCTTCCCTCAAAGGTACGACTCCCCCGGAGTCACGCAACCCCCGGAATTCACCCCTCTTTCAGGGCCCCGTCCCGGCCGCCGCCGGGCCCGCTTCCGGCGCTACTTCCCGGCCCCGTTCCCGGCCCCCTTCGCGGCTCCGCCCCCGGCCTCGTTCTTCGCCTCGTTCTTGGCCGCCACCACCGCGTCGAACACCTCCCGCTTCGGCAGCGCGAGCTCCGCCGCGACGGCCGCGATGGCCTCCTTGCGGCGCTCCCCGGCCTCCTCCCGGACGGCCACCAGCCGGGCCAGCTCGGCGGGGGTGAGCTCCTGCGGCGCCGCCGGCGGGGCGCCCGCGACGACGACGGTGATCTCGCCCCTGACGCCTTCGGCGGCCCAGGCCGCCAGGTCGCCGAGGGGCCCGCGCTTCACCTCCTCGTACGTCTTGGTGAGCTCGCGGCAGACGGCGGCGGGCCGGTCGGCGCCGAACGCCTCGGCCATCGCGGCGAGCGCCTCGGCGATCCGGTGCGGCGCCTCGAAGAAGACCATGGTGCGCGGCTCGGCCGCGATCGAGGCGAGCTGCCGGGCCCGGTCGCCGGTCTTGCGCGGCAGGAAGCCCTCGAAGGTGAAGCGGTCGACGGGCAGGCCGGACAGCGCGAGCGCGGTGAGCACGGCGGACGGCCCGGGCACCGCGGTGACCTTGACGTCGGCCTCGACGGCGGCGGCGACCAGCCGGTAGCCGGGGTCGGAGACGGACGGCATGCCGGCGTCGGTGACCAGCAGCACCCGGGCGCCGCCGAGCAGTGCCTCGACCAGTTCGGGGGTGCGGCCGACCTCGTTGCCCTCGAAGTAGGAGACCACCCGCCCGGCCGGGGTCACCCCGAGCGCCTGGGTGAGCCGGCGCAGCCGCCGGGTGTCCTCGGCCGCGATCACGTCCGCCGTGGCCAGTTCGGTGAGCAGCCGGGGCGGGGCGTCCGAGACGTCGCCGATGGGGGTGCCTGCGAGAACGAGTACTCCTGTCACGGGCCCCATCCTTGCAGCTACCGCGGCCCGGGGGCTTTTGGTGACGATTCGGGCAGCTTCCGAGGGAGCGGTCACGTGTGCGAGAACCGCCCCTACGATGTGGCGGATGAACGGCGACACGGCGGCTCGCACGCCCACTGGTACAGACCACACCGCGCAGGATGGCGGCGACGTGGCCGGCCTGCCGTCCTCCGCCGTCCCGGCTCCGCGGCCCGCCGACCAGGCCGGGAGCCCCGCGCAGCACGACCGACCCGACCAGTTCGACGACCCGGACCAGCCCGACCAACCCGGCAGCGCCGCGCGGAGCTGGCGCGAGCGGCTGGCCGGGTTCGGCTACGCCGGCCGCCCGGTGGCCCCGCTGGCCGAGCGCCTGGCCCCGCCGATGCCGGACGGCCCCGGGGTGACCCCGGCGGTGGTGCCCCCGTCGCCGCTGCTGCTGCGGCTGGGCGTGTCCGTGCCGCCGGCCGTGTGGTCGTGGCTGTGCCGCTGGTCCGGCTGGCTGGGCCCGATCGCGGTGGCGGTGTTCGCCGGGATCCTGCGCTTCACCAACCTCGGCCAGCCGCACGCGATCATCTTCGACGAGACGTACTACGCCAAGGACGCCTACGCGCTCTGGCACGGCGGCTACGAGATCAACTGGCCGGACGGCGCCAACGAGCAGATCATGACGCCCGGCGCGGCCGTCCCGTACCGCTCGACGGCGTCCTACGTGGTCCATCCGCCGGTGGGCAAGTGGATCATCGGCGCCGGCGAGATGCTGTTCGGCATGAACCCCTTCGGCTGGCGGTTCGCGGTGGCCCTGCTCGGCACGCTGTCGGTGCTGATGGTGGCCAGGATCGCCCGCCGGCTGTTCCGCTCGACCCTGCTGGGCTGCGTGGCCGGCCTGCTGCTCTCGGTGGACGGCCTGCACCTGGTGCTCAGCCGCGCCGCGCTGCTGGACCTGGTGGTGATGTTCTGGATCCTCGCCGCCTTCGGTTTCCTACTGCTGGACCGCGACCGCACCCGGGCCCGGCTGGCCGACCGGCTCGGCGGGGTGGCGGACGCGGTGCTGGCGCAGCGGGCGAACCTGGGCTGGCGCCCGTACCGGATCGCGGCCGGCGTCTGCGTCGGCCTGACCTGCGCCACCAAGTGGAGCGGCCTGTACGTCGCGGCGGCCTTCGGCGTGATGACGGTGCTGTGGGACGTCGGCGCCCGCCGCCTGGCCGGGGCCCCGCGCCCGTACCTGGCGACGCTCGCCCGGGACGTGGTGCCGGCCTTCGTGTCGGTCGTGGTGGTGTCGCTGGTCGTCTACGTCACGTCCTGGTGGGGCTGGTTCGCCAGCAGCAACGTGCCGGGCAAGGGCGGCTGGGGCCGGGACTGGGCGGTCGGCCGCTCGACGGACTACCCGTGGATACCCGAGGGGCTGCGCGCCCTGTGGCACTACCACTCGACGGTCTACGACTTCCACACCCACCTGAGCGACCCGCACACCTACCAGTCGAACCCGTGGTCCTGGCTGGTGCTGGGCCGGCCGGTCTCGTTCTTCTACGAGTCCCCCAAGCAGGGCCAGAGCGGCTGCACGGCCGCCGAGTGCGCCCGCGAGGTACTGGGCATCGGCACCCCGCTGCTGTGGTGGGCGGCCGTGGTGGCGCTGGTGTACTGCCTGTGGCGCTGGGTGGCGCGGCGGGACTGGCGGGCCGGAGCGGTGCTGTGCGGCCTGGCCGCCGGTTACCTGCCGTGGTTCGCCTACCAGCAGCGGACGATCTTCCTCTTCTACGCGGTGGTGTTCGTCCCGTTCCTGGTGCTCGCGGTGACCATGCTGGTCGGTGCGCTGATCGGGCCGCCGGGCGCCTCCCGGGACCGCCGGATCATCGGTTCGGCGGCGGCCGGGCTGCTGGTGCTGCTGATCGTGTGGAACTTCCTCTTCTTCTTCCCGCTGTTCACCGGGCAGACGATTCCGATGGACGACTGGCGCCAGCGGATGTGGTTCAACAGCTGGATCTGATCGACACCGCTGTTCCCTGAATCGTCCGTATGCGGTGCACGACACGTACCAGATCCGTCACAACTCGCGGGCATTTCGTCGGCGCACCGATCGGCGCTGCCTAGGGTGGGGGGAACAGCGTGTCCGGCCCCGGTCGGTTGCGCCCGTCCGGCAGACCCTTGGGGGAACAGCACCATGCGCAGAGGCGCGAAGATCGGCATCATCACCGGCGTCTCCGTCGCCGTGCTCGCAGGCGGTGGCTACGGGGCGTACAGCCTGATGGGCGGCTCGGACTCCGGATCGTCCTCGGCGAAGAAGCCCCGCACGGTGGTCGCCGAGCCGCCCTCGGCCGAGCAGGCGACCAACGGTGCGAAGGACTTCCTGGCGGCCTGGGCCGCCGGCGAGCTGGACAAGGCGGCCGCGCTGACGGACGACCCGGCCGCGGCCACCACCGCGCTGACGGCGTTCCGCGACCAGGTCAAGCCGAGCGCGCTGACCCTGGCCCCGGCCGGCCCGGCCACCCCGCAGGCCTTCGCCTCGGCCACCGGCACCCCCGCGCCGGCCAAGCCCTCCGCCGGAGCCTCGGCCACGCCGTCGGCGGGCGCGACCCCGGGTGCCACCGACTCGCCGTCGGCCTCCGCCTCGGCCGGCCCCGCCGGTGTGCTGATGGGCTTCAAGGCGCGCGCCGAGTTCGCCGGCACCAACCGGGTCTGGGACTACAACGGCTTCCTGAACGTCGTGAAGATGAGCGACAACACCCCGGCCGTGCACTGGGCGCCGACGGTGATCCACCCGCACCTGTCCGGCAACGAGACGATCGCCACCCAGCAGGTCTTCGCCCCGCCGTCCACCGTGGTGGACCGCAACGGCAAGCCGCTGCAGGGCGCCTCGCTCACCCCGGCGCTGCTGTCCACCCTCCAGGACAACGCCCACAAGCTGCTGCCGCCGGACCCGAACAAGGACCAGGACGCGGGCAGCGCGGTGGTGATCAGCGACCCGGCCGGCAAGGGGGCCGCGGACAAGCTGTTCACCATCGTCGAGCCCAAGCCCGGCAAGCCGTTCAAGGTGACCATCGACAACACCATCCAGGCGGCGGCCGAGAAGGCGATGACGGACCTGGGCGGCAAGTCCGGATCCGTCGCCGCGATCGAGCCGAGCACCGGCCAGGTGCTGGCCTTCGCCAACGCGCCGGCCAACGGTCAGAACCGGGCCTTCACCGGCCTGCTCGCGCCCGGCTCGACGATGAAGATCGTCACCTCGACGGCGCTGCTGGAGGCCGGGGTCAACCCGGACACCGTGGTGGCCTGCCCGGAGAAGAGCAGCAACCCGGTCGCGATCCCGAACGACTTCCCGGGCGCCTTCCCCAACAACACGCTCCAGCAGGACTTCATGATGTCCTGCAACACGGCCTTCATCAACCAGGGCCTGACCAGCCTCAAGCCCGAGACGCTGTCCAGCACGGCCAAGGACGTGTTCGGCATCGGCCTGGAGTGGAAGACCGGCCTGCCGAACACCGACGGCAAGGTGCCGCCGACGCCGGGCAGCAAGGACGAGCAGGCCATGAACTACATCGGCCAGGGCAAGGTCCAGATGAACCCGCTGGCCATCGCCTCGATCACCGCGACCGTCCAGAGCGGCGCGTTCAAGCAGCCGATCCTGGTCCCCGGCCTGCCGCAGCAGGCGGCGGCCCGCCAGATCGCGCCGGACGTCGCGGGCAAGCTGCGCGCGATGATGAACGCCACCGCCACCGGCGGCACGGCCAAGGACGTGATGGCCGGGATCACCGACAACGCGGGTGCCAAGACCGGCTCCGCCGAGGTCGCCGGCGCGTCCACCACCAACAGCTGGTTCACCGCCTTCCGCGGCAACATCGCGGTCGCCGCCGAGGTGCAGGGCGGCGGCCACGGCGTCGACGCGGCCGGCCCGGCCGTCGCCTCGCTGCTCAAGGCCGCGGGCCGCTAGAACAACCCGTCCGGACGGAGCCCGCTCAGCCCCGTGGCAGGGCGGGCTCCGGTCTGCCCGGGAGCCGGTGCGGCGGGATCGGGCGCCGGCTGCTCCAGCGCCGGGCCGCCAGCCGCGGCCAGATCACCAGGACCACCGGCAGGGCGAGGTAGCCGAACCGCCCGGCCGGGGCGAGCATGAACGCGATCGCCAGCCCGGCGGCCAGCAGGTCGGCGGCCGCGATCGCGGACACCGGCGGCCGGGCGAGCAGCCAGATGGCCACCCCGATCCCGCCCATGGTCATCAGCGCCAGCGAGACGGAGTGCCCGGTCGGCCCGAAGCCGGCCAGCACCTTGCCGGGCAGCGGGCTGCCGGCCGGGGTGCGGATGGCGGTGAGCCCGAGCGGGAAGCGCACCACCTGCTCGCGCAGCGCGTCCGCCCGGGTCAGCACGGAGGGCAGGAGCACGGCCAGGCCGGTGCCGAGCGCGATCAGGGTGGTCCGGGCGGCGGGCCGGCGGCCGTACAGCCGCCACAGCAGCAGGGCGGCGACCGGCAGCGCCGGCCAGGCCGTCCACTTGAGGGTGCAGGCGAGGGCGAGCACTAGGCCGGCGCCGACGGTGCGGTCCCGCTCGGCGAGTGCCATGGCGAGGCAGCAGAGGCCGATCAGCGGCAGGTCCACCCCGCCGACGACGAGGGCCAGCGAGATCAGCGGCGAGGCGGTGAGCACGGCGAGCGGCAGCAGCGGCGCGCGCTCGCGGGTGGGCCGCAGCAGCCGCCAGCTGGCCAGCAGGCAGACCACGAAGGCCAGCGCGAACCAGATCCGGGCGTCCCCGGCGACCTGGGCGAGGTCGGAGCCGTCGCCCAGCAGTTGGCGCGGCATCCCGAACAGGGTCATGGCCGGCAGGTACGGGTTGTAGTCGGTGACGACCACCGGGTGCGGCAGGTACGGGCTGCCGGTGGTGAGCAGCAGGTGGGCCGAGCGTTCGACCACCATCACCTCGGACTGGTGGCGGCCCTGCACGGCGAGCAGGGCGAGCGGCGCGAGGACGGCCCCGGCAAGGGCGACCACGGCGGCGGCGCGGGCCGCGTAGCGGCGCGGCAGGGTGAGGCAGAGCAGCCCGGCCAGGACGTAGGCGGGGGCCGCGATGAAACCCCACATCCGCTGGTTGGGCAGGTCGGAGACGAGCGGGAAGGCGGCCGCCCAGCCGGCCGCGATCAGGCAGCCGAGCAGTTGGACGGTGCGCATCGAGGCGAGTCGGGCGGGATTCAGCCGATCGGGCGTGGGTGGGAACGTGCTCTCGCCACGCTGGCGGGGGAACGGCCGACTGGAGAAGCCGAGGGGCGGTCGTCCTGGTCCGGACGGCGCTGCGGCGGGGGTCGGCGGGGCCGGCGTTCTGCTGCGGCCGGTGAAGCGGCCGCGCGGGCGGGAGAAGCCGGGCGTGCGGGTGCTCACCATGGTGGAAGGTTATGGGTGGTGGCCGGGCCCTGTCGCCATGGCGTGGGGCACGTGGCGGGAGGTGGCATGAGGGGGGCCGCCGAGTGTCGTGGTCGGCGGCCCCTCATGTCTGGATTCGTCCGGCTCAGCTGTTGCGGTGGCCGGTGGAGCTGTCCGCCGCGGCGGCCTGTGCCTGCTGCTCCAGTTTGGAGTGCTTGATGCTGTAGCCGAAGTAGACGACCACGGCGACGGCGAGGGCGATCGCGCCGGCCCGGAAGGTGTCGGCGTGCAGGCCGGTGATCAGGTAGGCGCAGAAGGCGACGCTGAGCAGCGGGACGACCGGGTAGCCGGGGACCTTGAAGCCACGCGGCAGGTCGGGCTGGGTGCGGCGCAGGATGATCACGCCGATCGAGACGACCGAGAAGGCGATGAGCGTCCCGAGGCTGGTGATGTCGGCCAGCTCCTTCAGCGGGACGAAGGCGGCCAGCGCGCCGACGCCGAGGCCCACCACGAGGGTGTTCCAGACCGGGGTGCCGGTGCGCGGGGAGAGTTCGGCGAAGCGCTTGGGCAGCATGCCGTCGCGGCCCATGGAGTACAGGATGCGGGTCTGGCCGTAGATCACCACGAGGGTGATGCTGAAGATCGAGATGATCGCGCCGATCGCGAAGACGATCGAGGGCCAGGTCTGGCCGGTGATGTCCTGGAGGATCTGGGCGAGGCCGGCCTCCTGGCCCTCGAACTTCTGCCACGGCTGGGCGCCGATGCCGGCGAGGGCGACCAGGATGTAGAGCAGGGTCACCACGACCAGCGAGATGATGATCGCCAGCGGCAGGGTGCGGCGCGGGTTCTTGACCTCCTCACCGGCGGTGGACACGGCGTCCAGGCCGATGAAGGAGAAGAAGATGCTGGACGCGGCGACCTGCACGCCGCCGATGCCGAGCGGCATGAACGGGGTCAGGTTGCCGGAGTGGAAGCCGGTGAGCGCGATGCCGACGAACAGCAGCAGGATCAGGATCTTGATCCCGACCATGGCCGCGTTGACCTTCACCGACTCGCTGACGCCGCGGGTGAGCAGCACGCAGACCATCGCGACCAGCAGCAGCGCCGGCAGGTTGAACCAGTGCGTGAGGTCCGGCGCGCCGGACAGCTGCTCCGGGATGGTGAAGCCGAAGGCCAGGTCGAGGAACTTGTTCAGGTACTCGGCCCAGCTCACCGCGATCGCGGAGGCGGAGACGCCGTACTCCATCAGCAGGCAGATGCCGACGCCGAACGCGACGCCCTCGCCGAGGGTGGCGTAGGCGTAGGAGTACGAGGATCCGGAGACCGGGATCGCGGAGGCCATCTCGGCGTAGCAGAGCGCGGTGAGTCCGGCGGTGACCGCGGCGAGCACGAAGGACAGGATGACGGCCGGTCCGGCCGAGGGCACCGCGCTGCTGAGCACGAAGAAGATGCCGGTGCCGATGGTGGCGCCGATGCCGATCGAGGACAGCTGCCAGAGGCCGATCGTGCGGCGCAGGTGGATGCCGGAGCGTCCGCCCTCCTCGGGCGCACCGGCCGGGGGGCCGTCCTGGCCCTCGCTCTCGGCGATGAGGGACGAGACGGGCTTGCGTCGCAGCAGACGCGCACCGAGAGAGTTGCTGGTCACAACTGCGGTCCTTCTGGGCGGGGGGAGGGTGTCCTGGCGGCCGGTCACTCGACGCGCCATGGGGTGTCATCGGGGACCAACCGAACAAAGATGGGACAGTACCCCGCGAAAGCACCAGTGTCGCAAACGAACAGTCCGGATCGGCGCATTGTACGAATTGGCGCATGAGCCTATACAAACCGGACACTTCGCAGACGGCGGATTCGCCGTCCAGCAGCTAAAGCAGCAGCTCAGCGGCCCAGTACCGCCCGCATCACCGAGCGGGCGATCGGCGCGGCCAGCCCGCCGCCGGTGACGTCCGTGGCGTCACTGTCCGCGATCACCACGGCCACCGCCACCGGCGGCACCGCGTCCGAGCCGGCGGGCTTGGCCCAGGAGATGAACCAGGCGTACGGCGTCCCGCTGTTGTCCACCCCGTGCTGCGCGGTGCCGGTCTTCCCGCCGACCACCGCGCCGCCGATCCGGGCGTTGCCGCCGGTGCCGTTCTCCACCACGTCGGCCATCAGCTTCTGCACCTGCCCGGCCACCGCCGGGGTCATCGCCCGCCGGTACACGGCGGGTTTCATCAGCTGCACCGCGGTGCCGTCGCCCTTCGTCAGCTTGTCCACGAGCTGTGGGCGCATCACCGTCCCGTCGTTGGCGATCCCGGCCGCGACCATCGCCATCACCAGCGGGGTCGCCGCGGTGTCGAACTGCCCGATCGAGGAGAGCGCCACCTGCGACTGGTTCATCGTGGTGTCGAAGTTGGACCGGGCCGGGCGCACCGGCATGTCCAGCCTGGCGTCGTTGAAGCCGAAGTTCTCGGCCATCGCGACCATCGGGCCCAGCCCGGTCCGCACCCCGAGGTAGCCCAGCACGCTGTTGCAGCTGTAGACCATCGCGGTGTCCAGCGACTGGCCGGGCCGGTCGCACGCCGAGGTGTCGTTGACCAGCGTCGTGGTCGTCCCGGGCAGCACGTACGGGAACGGCGCGTCGGTCGGCGCATCGGGGTCGGTGACCACGCCGGCCGCGAGCGCGGCCGCCGCCGTGACCACCTTGAAGGTCGAGCCCGGCGGGTAGGTCTGGCGCAGCGCCCGGTTGAGCATCGGCTGGTCGGTGTCGGCCTGCAGCCGGTTCCAGGCGGCCTGGTCGGCCGCGGCGGAGCCGGCGAAGCTGCCCGGGTCGTAGGACGGCGTGCTGGCCAGGGCGAGGATCCGGCCGGTGGCCGGCTCGATCGCGGCCACCGCGCCCTTCTGGCTGCCGAGCCCGCGCACCGCGGCCTCCTGGGCGGCCCGGTTCAGGGTGGTGTAGACGTCCCCGCCGGGGTTCTGCCTGCGGGCGACGGCGTCCCAGACCGCCCAGCCGGCCAGCCTGCTGTCCGTCCCGGACAGCAGGTCGTCCTCGACCCCCTCCAGCTGGGTGTTGCCGTACGCCTGTGAGGCGAAGCCGGTGACGGCCGCGTACGTCGGGCCGTCGGTGTAGGTGCGCTTGTAGTCGTACCGGCCGCCGGTGGGCTCGGAGCCGGTCACGGTGTCCGCGCCGACCCGGATGTTGCCGCGCGGCTGCGAGTACCGCTCGATGGTGAGCCGCTGGTTGGCGGAGTTGTGGTTGAGGTCCTCGGCCTGGAACACCTGCACCCGGGTGGCCTGGACGCACAGCGCCGCGACCAGCAGCAGGCAGAAGACGCCCGCGCGGCGCCCGGTGACGGAGATGCCGGGCAGGCCCTGCGGCCCGTTGCCCCGGGCGCGCGGACGGGAGCGGGCGCGCGCCATCAGTCCTCCTCCGACCCGGACGCGGACGGGGCTGGGACCGGGACCGGGGCCGGCCGGCGCGCGATGTCGCTCATCCGCACCAGCAACGCCACGATGATCCAGTTGGTGACCACCGAGGAGCCGCCCTGCGCGACGAACGGCAGCGTCATCCCGGTCAGCGGGATGAGGTCGAGCACCCCGCCGGCCACCACGAACACCTGGAGGCCGACGATCGCGGCCAGCCCGATCGCCAGCAGCCGCCCGAACGGGTCGCGCAGCGCGATGCCCGTCCGGAACCCCCGGGAGATCAGCAGCGCGTACAGCAGGAACACCGCGACGAGCCCGGTCAGACCGAGTTCCTCGCCGATGGTGGCGAGGATGAAGTCCGACTTGGCGGCGAAGCCGATCAGCACCGAGTGCCCGTTGCCAAGCCCGGTGCCCAGTTCCCCGCCCCAGGCGAAGGCGAACAGCGACTGGGCGATCTGGTTGGCGCCCTTGCCCGCCGCGATCGAGCCCAGCGGGTCCAGCCAGTCCGTCACCCGGCTGTGCACGTGCGGCGAGAGCCAGCCCACCGTGGCCGCCCCGACCGCCGCCAGGGCCAGCCCGATCACGATCCACCCGGTGCGCGCGGTGGCCACGTACAGCATCACCACGAACAGGCCGAAGAACAGCAGCGAGGTGCCGAGGTCCGTCTCCAGCACCAGGACGCCGACGAACGCCGCCCAGATCAGCAGCACCGGCCCGAGCACCCGGCCGCGCGGCAGCTGCCAGCGCCAGACCCGGCGGCCGGTGAGCGCCAGCGCGTCCCGGTGCACCGCCAGGTAGGCGGCGAAGAAGACGGCCAGCAGGATCTTGGCGAACTCCCCCGGCTGGAAGGACAGCGGCCCGATGACGATCCAGATCCGCGAGCCGTACACCGGGGGGAAGAAGATCGGCAGCACCAGCAGGACCAGCGCCACCAACGCCCCGAGGTAGGCGTACCGCTGCAGCCGCCGGTGGTCGCGCACCAGCAGCACGACCGCGATGAACAGCGCCACCCCCAGGCTCGACCAGAGCAGCTGGGTGGAGGCCGCGCCGGCGCCCGAGGTGGCGCGGTCCAGCCGGTAGATCACCACCAGCCCGATCCCGTTGAGCAGCACCGCGATCGGCAGCAGCAGCGGGTCCGCGTACCGGGCCCGCCGGCGGACCACGGCGTGCGCCAGCAGGGCGAGCACGCCGAGCGCGGCGCCGTACTCGGCCGCGCCGGCCGGCACCCTGCCGTCCAGGTTGACGCCGACCTCGACGTAGCCGAACACGGCGATCAGCACGGCGGCCAGGACCAGCAGCAGCTCGGTGGTGCGCCTGGTCGGCACCGGCCGGCTCGGCCGGGCTGCGGTTCTCGTCACGGCGGGGGGTGTCGCCACGGACCGTCCTGGGGGTCGCGGGGAGCCGGAGCGCTGTTCCGGGGGGATGCCAATCGGGATGGACCGGCGGCACGAAGCCGGTTCACCCAGGTTCGTCACCCTAACGAGCACTATCCATATTTATCGGCTTTTTGCTGCGGTGTGTCCGCTCTCGACGGAAATCCTCCGTTCCCGCCCGGACTCGCACGAAACCCGCACGGAAGGCTGTCCGGCCCAGGCAGGACGGGCGGGAGTCCGCGCGGCCCCGACGGCCTTTCCACGCGCCGGAGTTCACGCCACAGCGGGGTGACGCACGATCCGGTCTCGTTTGGCCATCGCGAACTGATGATCCCTAGGATCACCGGGTGACTACCGGACGACGACCAAAGACCAGGCTCGGCAGCCTGCTGGGCGCCCTGGCGATAACGGGCGCCTCGCTGCTCATCGGCCTGCCCGCCCACGCCGACGAACCATCAGCCGGAGCCGCCGCGCCCAAGGAGGCCCCCAGGGTCGACCTCGTCCTGGACGTCAGCGGCTCCATGAACGAGCGGGACATCCAGGGCAAGAGCCGGATCTCGGTGGCCCAGCAGTCGCTGAACGACGTGATCGACGCGCTGCCCGCGGAGACCGAGTTCGGCATCCGCACCCTGGGCGCGAACTACCCCGGCAACGACAAGACCCAGGGCTGCCAGGACACCAAGCAGCTGTACCCGGTCGGCAAGACCAACAAGGTCGAGGCCAAGACCGCCATCGCCACCCTGCGGCCCACCGGCTGGACCCCGATCGGCCTGGCCCTGCGCGGCGCGGCCCAGGACCTCGGCAAGGGCGAGACCACCCGCCGGGTGGTGCTGATCACCGACGGCGAGGACACCTGCACCCCGCCGGACCCCTGCGACGTCGCCCGTGAACTCGCCTCCCAGGGCATCCACCTGGTCGTCGACACCCTCGGCCTGGCCCACGACGACAAGACCCGCCAGCAGCTGCTCTGCATCGCCAACGCGACCGGCGGCACCTACACCGACGTCCGCACCCAGGAGCAGCTCACCGACAAGGTGAAGCAGCTGGTCGACCGCTCCAACGACACCTACGCGGTCACCCCGGTGAAGACCTCCGGCGCCGACAAGTGCGAGAGCGCCCCGGTGCTCGCCCCGGGCGTGTACAGCGACCGCGAGAAGTTCTCCGAGCACCGCGTCTACAAGGTCCCGGTCAAGTCCGGCCAGGAGCTGCGCGCCTCGGTCAGCGTCGGCCTGGACCGCGCGGTGGCCCGGGACTACGGCGTCCTGCTGCAGGCCACCAGCGCGACCGGCCAGGAGCTGGTCCGCGGCACCGACGCCGGCAGCAGCCGCACCGACGTGATCTCCACCGGCCTGCGCTGGTCCACCAGCGACTCCAAGGGCTACATCACCACCGGCCCGACCTCCTCGTCGAGCGCCAAGCCGGAGACCACCGTCTGCCTGGTCGTCAGCAACTCGCTGGCCCCGCAGGCCGGCGTCCAGGCCGACCCCGGCCTGCCGATGGAACTGACCGTCGACCTGGCCACCGCCTCGTCCGCCCCCGAGGGCGCGGCGATGGGCCTGGGCCGCGGCTGGATCCTGCTGCTCACCCTCACCCTCGCCGGGCTGCTGTTCGGCCTGGTGTTCGGCTGGATCGCCCGCTGGCGGATCTCTGTCTGGCGGGAGAACTGACCATGCGACCGACCACACGATCGACCACGCGTACGACCCTTCGCGGCGCCCTCGCCGCCCTCGCCCTGCTGCCCGCCCTCGCGCTGGCCGCCCCGGCCGCCTCCGCAGCCTCCCCCTCGCCCTCGGCGAGCGCGAGCGGCGCCCCGGCCCCGGCCACCAAGGCCGGCACCTCCTTCCTGACCGCGACCAACCTCTCCCCCGGCCAGGACGCCAACGTCGCCGCCTCCACCGGTGACTACCTGTACTGGGCGTTCGGCGCCTCCGAGGGCCAGGCCCCGACGATCGGCCTGACCGTCAACCTGGCCCCCGCGACCGACCGGCACGGCCCGCAGACCTGGTCCGCCGAGGTCTTCGACGGGCTCCGCCGCCGCCAGTCCTGCACCGCCGGCACCCAGAACGCCACCGGCGACCAGAACACCGGCACGCTCACGCTGAGCTGCACCCTGCGCGAGATCCGCTCCTGGGCCGAGCCGTGGTCCGGCGACCCGCTGCCCGGCACCTACTACGTGCGGCTCTCGGTCAGCGACGTCCCGCAGCCCGACCTGGGCCTGGCCACCTCCGTCCAGCTGCACGTCAGCGCCAAGGGCAACGCGGACAACGCCCAGCCGGAGGGCGGCGAGCTCAAGGCCCCGCTGGTCCCGCCGGCCGGCGGCGGCGCCAGCACCGCCAAGGCGGCCGCCCCGGTGGCGGCCGAGGAGCACTGGTACACCGGCTGGTTCTCCGGCTGGAACAGCCGCTGGTACTGGACCATCGGCGGCGGCGCCCTGGCCGCCCTGGCGGGCGTCCTGGGCTACAACCTGACCCGCCACCCCCGCGGCTACCGCCCGCCCCGCTACGGCGCCGTCCCGCCGCAGTCCGGCGCCCCCCAGCCCGGCCCCTACGCCGGCTCCCAGCGCCCCTGACCCACCCCGCCCCACCCCGAGGGCCGGCCGGACTCCCCCGG
>NZ_JBHWIR010000066.1:0-6849 GCF_042731835.1 Kitasatospora sp. NPDC059817
CCCCGCCGCCTCCCGCGCCAAAGGTATTAACTCCTAGTTCGGTCATCCGCGCCCGGTCGGCGGCGCCGTGCGGGGTGAACAGCAGCACCGTCGCGGTCGGGTCGTCCACCGGGTGGAAGGACGACAGCGTCAGCCGGACCGGTCCGAGCCCGGCCGGCTCGACGGTGACGGTGCGGACGGTCAGCTCCGCCACCGAGTGGCAGCCCCACCAGTGCCGGAACTCGGGCGCGTCCTCGTCCAGGTGCCGGTAGACCTCGCCGGTGCGGGGGTCGGCCAGGGCGGGGCCGGCCTGCGCCCGGAACTGCTGGAAGACGTTCATCGCGAGCGGTTCCCAGTCGCGGAACACGGCCCGCACCCGGTGGTCGGCGGCCATCACCCACATCAGGTTGCGCCGGTCGGCGGGGACGAACTCGGGCGAGCCCCAGAGCGCGACCCAGGCGGCGTTCCAGCCGAGCAGGTCGAAGTGGCGGTCGAGCAGGACGGCCGGGCTGGTGGGCCAGGAGTCCAGGACCGGCCGGATGGCCTCGGCGAGCCGGTCGGCACCGTCCTCCGAGGCGGCGGCCGCCGTCGGCTCGTGGTAGCCGGCCAGGCGCATGGCGTGCCGCAGCCCGGCCGCGTCCAGCCGCAGCACCCGGGCGATCGCCTCCAGCACCTGCCGGGAGGCGGTGACCCGCCCCTGCTCGACCCAGGTGTACCAGGCCAGGCCGACGCCGGAGAGGGAGGCGACCTCCTCGCGGCGCAGACCGGGGGTGCGGCGCCGGGTGGTGGCGGTGAGGCCGACGTCGGAGGGCTTGAGGAGCTCGCGATGGGCGCGCAGGAAGGCGCCGAGTTCCCTGCCTGCGGGGGGAGTTGACACGGTTGGCTCCTCGGCCCTGGTCGGTGCCGTCGAATGCGGGGGTGTGGGCTGCCACCAGCGTAGACGGAGCCCGCCGCCCACCCCAGGGGTGAGCGGCGGGCTACACATGTTGTTAACGAGACGTCAGCTGCCACAGCCGGACGGGCATGTGGCTGACGTGGCCGCGCTCCTGCTGCCGGCGCCAGGCGCTCTCGCCGACGGCACGGAAGAAGGCGGGCCGCTGCTGCGCCGGCACCGCGCGGCTGTAGTAGTCCCCGAAGGTGGCGGCGTGGAAGTGCTCGTACTGGGCGGCGCCGTCGACGGTGACCACGGCGTCGCGCTCCAGGTGGCCGGCCACCGCGAGGTGCGGGCCCACCACCGCCGCGAGTTCGTCGACGGTCCTGGTCCGGGTCGCGATCGGCAGCACCCCGGCGCGTTCCAGGACGCCGGGCACCTCGTCGTACGGGGTGCCGAGGGCGACCAGGGCGTCGCGGACCAGCTCGTCCTCGCCGCCGAGGCCGCGCTCGTCCCGGGCCGGGTGGTAGGTGGTGAGCAGGAAGCGGCCGCCGGGGGCGAGGTGGGCGGCGGCCCAGGCGAAGATCCGCTCCTCGTCCGGGTACAGCCAGTGCAGCACCGAGGTCTGGGTGATCAGGTCGGCCCGGAACGGCAGCGGCTCGGGCACGGTGAGGTCGGCCCGGTGCAGGGCGACCCGCTCGCCGTAGGGCTGGAGCCGGGCGGCGGCCTCGGCGATGCGGTGCTCGGAGCGTTCCAGGCCGACGGCGCGCCGCAGGGAGGGGAAGCGCTCCAGGGCCTCCTGGAGCAGCTGGCCGATCCCGCTGCCGAGGTCGATCAGGGATTCGGGGGCTCCGGTGACCTGGTCGAGCACCCAGTCCCGGTCCTGGACCTGGCGCAGCCGGCTGGCGTCGGCGTACCCCGCGAGGGTGCGGGCCTGGATCTCGACGGCGGACGTGCTCACGGCTGGTTCTCCTCCACGGTGGACGGCTGCTCGGTGGACTGCTGGTTGGTGGACGGCTGGTCGGTAGCTGGCTGCGCCGCAGCAGCGGGCTGCTCCGCGGCGCCCTGGTCGACCAGCTTCAGCAGCCGTTCGCGGGCGGCGCTCTGGTCGTAGCGCTTGAAGAGGTTGATCCGGTTGCGGGCCAGGTCGCCCCGGTGCACGTACTCGTAGAGGTCCTGGCGCTGGCCGAAGCCGTCGCCGGTCAGCTCCCAGGCGATCCGGAAGAGCCGGGCCTTGCGTTCGGCGTCGATGTCCCGGCCGCGCATGTAGCGGTCCAGGTGCGGGCGCAGCCGGGGGTTGGCGAGGTCCCCGGCGGTGGGCTGGATGAGCAGCCCGGAGGCGCCGATCTTGCGGACGATCTCGACCGCGCTGCCGGCCACCTCGGCCGACCAGACCCGGGAGGCCGCCGTGTCGCCGGGGGCGAACAGGCCGCCGTCGGTGAGGCCGCCGCGCGCCTCGGCGGCGTCGAGGAAGTACTCGGTCAGTTCGGCGTACCCGGCGAGGCGGCCCAGGTCCTCCTGGATGTTGCGGAAGCCGTCCACGCCGATCGACTCGGCGACCAGGGTGGCACTGGCCAGCAGGGTCCGCAGCCGCTCGCGGTAGCGGATGTGGCCGACGTAGGCGCTCCAGGCGTTGATCCGGCCGAGGCCGGTGCGCGCCAGGTTCGCGTCGCGCAGCAGGAAGACGCGGTCCCAGGGCACCAGGACGTCGTCGAAGAAGAGCATCGCGTCCTGCTCGTCGAACCGCGCGCCGAGCGGGTGTGCGTGCCCCCAGGAGGCGCTGCCGAGCGGTTCGCGGGCGAGGGTGATCAGGCCGGGGGTGTTGAGCGGCAGGGCGAACCAGGTCACGAACTGCTCGCCGCGGCCCTCGGTGAACGACGCCGAGAGGTAGACCAGCACCTCGTGGGCGATCGGGGCGAGCGTGGTGAGCTGCTTGGCGCCGCGCACCACGATGCCCCGGTCGTTCTCCTCCACGACACGCAGGGCGAGGTCCGGGTCGTCGAGTGGGTTGGCGGAGCGGTCGATCTGCGGGTCGCCGAGGGCGTGCGAGAGGACCAGGTCGTTGCTCGCGCAATGCCGGTACCACGCCTCGGCGTTGGCGCCGAAGCGCGGGTCGGCGCCGGCCAGCCGGTGCCGGAAGTCGTAGACGCCGACGGCGATCGAGGCCATGAAGGCGGGTGAGCGGCCCTGCTGTCCGAGTGCCTCGGCGTGCCACAGCTCGGCGCTGCGGCGCTGGAGCCGCAGGTCCTCCAGGGTGCGCGGGGGCTGGTAGGCGCGGGCCAGCCGCAGGCCGCTGTCCGGGTCCTCCCAGGTGAGCAGGTCGCGGTGGGCCGGGTCGTGCTGGAGGTCGATCAGGCGGGCCAGTTCGTCCACGGCCGGGCGGAACGCGGGGTGCTCGGCGGGGTTCGCGATGCGCTTGCCGTCGAGGTAGAGCTCGCGGCCGTCGTCCAGTTCGGCCCGGTACCGGTCGCCGGTCAGCAGGCCGCGGGCGGTGGCGGGTGCGCCGCGGCCGGTGATGGTGCCCAGCAGTGTCATGCGCCAACTCCGTTTGATGTCAAGGGTTCAAGGGTTTCGGGTCGATCACGCGGTACCGGCCGTCGTGGTAGAGCAGCGGGTCGCCGTCGCCGCGGTCCGCGGCGGCGACCCGGCCGACCAGGATGGTGTGGTCGCCGCCGGGCAGGGTGCCGTGCAGCCGGCAGTCGAACCAGGCCAGGGCGTCGTCGACGAGCGGGGCACCGGTGACGGCCGTGCGCATCGGCACCGCGGTGAAGCCGCCGAGCGCGCGCCCGGCCCCGGGGGTGGCGAAGCGCCGGGCCACCGCCGACTGGCCGTCCGTCAGGACCGAGAGGCCGAACCGTCCGGCGGCGCGGGCCGCGGCCACGAGCGGGCTGTGGCGGCTGACCGCGACGGTGACCAGCAGCGGGTCGAGGGAGAGGGTGCTGAAGGAGGAGACCGTCTTGGCGAAGACCTCCTCGTCCGCGCGGGTGGTGACCACCGCGACCCCGGTGGTCCAGCCGCGGGAGGCGGCCCGGAAGGCCTCCTCGGTGGCCTTCGCCGTGGTCACGGCCGCCGCGGGGCCGCTCATCGCAGCCCCACCCGGTAGGCGCGCAGCCACTCGTCGACCTGGACCAGGTGGTCGAGGCCGCCGACCGGGTTCGGCGCGGTGCGCGGGCTGGGCAGCGGGCGGCCCTCGGCGAGCAGCCGGCGGACCAGCTCGCGGTCCACCAGCTCGAAGACCGGCGCGTTCGGGTCGGCCAGCAGCTCGTGCGCCCGGGCGGTGAGCACCTCGGTGTAGCGGACGGCCGGGGTGGAGGGGTAGCCGCTCTTGGGCCGGTCGGCGACCTGCGGCGGGAGGAGGTCCCGGACGGCGTCGCGGAATAGGCCCTTGGCCCGCCCGTCCGGCGCCTTGAGCGCCCACGGGACGTTCCACAGGTACTCCACCAGGCGGTGGTCGCAGAACGGCACCCGCACCTCCAGGCCGACCGACATCGACACCCGGTCCACCCGGTCCAGCAGCGGGGGGAGCCAGCGGGTGAGCGCGAGGTGGAAGACCTCGCGGATCCGCGCGTCGGCGGCCGACTCGCCGGGCAGGCGCGACACCTCGCCGAGCGAGCGGTGGTAGGCGGCGGCGGTGTACTCCTCGGGGCGCACCTCGGCGCGGACGTCCGGGCGCAGCAGGTCCGCCGGCGTGGCCTTGCCGTGCAGCCACGGGAAGGTCGGCGCGGCGACGGCCTGCGCGTCGTGGAAGTACGGGTAGCCGCCGAAGATCTCGTCCGCGGCCTCGCCGGAGAGTGCGACCGTGGAACGCCGCCGCACCTCGCGGAAGAGCAGGTGCAGCGAGGCGTCCATCTCGCCCCAGCCGGGCCGGTCCCGGGCGCGCAGGACGGCGTCGCGGGCGTCCAGCAGGTCGTCGTCGGGCACCAGGACGGTGGTGTGCAGGGTGCCGATGTGCTCGGCGGCGGCCTGCACGTACGGGGCGTCGAGGGTGGTCCGCCAGGCGTCCGGGGTGCGGTCGGTGCTGCCGGGGAAGTCGACCGAGAAGCTGGCGATCTTCCCGTGGCCGGCCCGCTCGCGGGCGGCCGCGGCCAGCGCGGTGACGGCGCTGGAGTCGACGCCGCCGGAGAGCAGGGTGCACAGCGGCACGTCGCTGATCAGCTGCCGCTCGACGGCGTCGGCGAGCAGGTCCCGGACGGTGCCGCGGGTGGTCGCGGCATCGTCCCGGTGCTCGGCCGACTCCAGCCGCCAGTAGCGGAGTTCGCGGGTGGCGCCGCGGCCGACGACCACCAGGTGGCCGGGCCGGACCTCGTGCAGCCCGCGGAACAGGCCGTGGCCGGCGCTCGGCGCGGCGGGCAGCGCGAACAGTTCGGCGATGCCCTCGGCGTCCAGTTCGGCGCGGAACAGCGGGTTCGCGAGCACCGCCTTGGGCTCGGAGCCGAACAGCACCCCGGTGGCGTGGGCGTGCCAGTACAGCGGCTTGATGCCGAGGTGGTCGCGGACCAGCAGCAGTTCCTCGCGCGCGGCGTCCCACAGGGCGTAGGCGAAGATGCCGTTGAACCTGGTCGGCGCGTCCTTGCCCCACTGGAGGTGGGCCCGCAGGACCACCTCGGTGTCGGAGCGGGTCCGGAAGACGTGCCCGAGGGCCTCCAGTTGCGCGCGCAGCTCGCGGTGGTTGTAGAGCTCCCCGTTGTAGCAGAGCACGGCGCCGGCGTCCGGCCCCGGGCGGTCGGCGAGCGGCTGGACCCCGCCGTCCAGGTCGATCACGGACAGCCGGCGGTGGCCGAACGCGGCGTGCCGGGAGAGCCAGACGCCGTCCGCGTCCGGGCCGCGGCAGGCCAGGGTGGCGGTCATCTCCCGGACCGTCCGCGCCTGGTGGCGCAGGTCGGTGTCCCAGTCGATCCAGCCGGTGACACCGCACATCTCAGGACTCCCCCGGTTCGTCGTTGGCGGCGGGCCCGGCTGCGGCGCTCGACTCCCAGCGGCAGCCGTGGCCGGTCGGGCCGTTGGTCAGGCGGTGCGCGGGCCGGTAGCCCTTGGCGCGGATGTTGGCGGACAGCGCCTCGGTGCAGTAGGTGCAGGGCGAGGCGAGGGTCAGCTGGACGCCCGAGCGGCGGGCCTTCTCGCGGTAGTCCCAGATCGCACAGTGCGTGATGGTGAGCGCCGCGTGCTCGGCGCCGGGCGGCTCCTCGTCGTCGAACTCGTACTCCGAGCCGTACAGTTCGGCCTGCCGGGCGATCCGGTGGATCGGGTCGGCGGCGCCCCGGCCGTGGTCGGGTTCGACCTCGCGGTGCACCTCGGCATTGGACCGGGCCCAGTCCCCCAGCCCCTCCTCGCCGTAGCGGCGCACGAGGAAACGTTCCATCAGCGCCTGGTCGCGGAAGAACACCCGCTGCCACTCCGGGGCCGGGGCGTCCGGCGCGGGGAGGTCGGCGAAGAGCTCGGACTGCAGCACGAACCAGTCGGTCAGGTGCAGCCCGTTCCCGCGCGACACCAGGTACCGCGTCAGGCCCGCCTCGGCCTCGTGCAGCCGCTGGCGCCAGAGCGCGGACCGCTCGGCGTCCGACATCGCGCGGTACGGGGACCTCGGCTGCTCCGCGCCGGGGCTCCGGTGGCTCGCGGCGGCCAGCACCGCCGTGCGCGGGCCGGCGTCGGCACCCGCCGCACCGGTGGAACCGGTCGGACCGCCGGTCCTGTCGGACACACCCCCCATCGGGCCATCTCCCTTCGGCTGGACGATCCTTCGGACCGTCGTGTGGTGGTCGTTTCCCGCCACGCTACGGAGCGGGCCAGGCGCCCCGGTAGCCCCGAACGGCGCCGCTCAGGGCGCCGATCGTCGCCTCGCGCATGCTCCGAAGGTCACCTGCGGGAGGCGGCCGGAACACGACGGAGGGGCGGGGGGGGCCAGTCGGGCGCCGCGCCAAACACCCCGGACACACCCGGCACACACGGCACCCCCGCCACCCACGCGCCCCGCGCCCCACCGGAGACAACAGGCCGGCGGC
>NZ_JBHWIR010000066.1:6859-39941 GCF_042731835.1 Kitasatospora sp. NPDC059817
CGGCCGCGCGCCCCCCCCCGCCGGCGGGGCGCGCCCCGCGCGGGGGGCGCCCCCCCCCCTCCGGAGGGTGGTGACGAGAACGTGCGGGGACGACTACCCGGCGAGGCCGTGCCGGTGGGCGTAGAGCGCGGCGCGCAGCCGGTCGGGCTGCCCGATCTTGCGCATGGCCTGGGTGAGGTGCTTCTTCACGGTCGCCTCGGCCAGGGCGAGTTCCCGCCCGATCTCGGCGTTGCTCAGCCCGAGCCCGAGCTGGACCAGCACCTCGTGCTCACGATCCGTCAGTCCGGCGTGCTGCGGCGGCAGTTCGCCGACGTGCTGCGGGGGCGCCGCCGCGTGGGTCCGGGCCGGCGGCGGCGCCGGCAGGAACACCGACCCGCCCGCCGCGGCGAGTTGGACGGCGCTGATGATCCGGTCCTCGGCCAGGTCGAGCGGGAAGCAGCCGCTGGCCCCGGCCAGCAGCATCCGGCTCGCCTCGGCGGTCGACTCGGCCCGGCGCAGCAGCAGCACCCGGGCGTCGGGCGCCGCGTCCGGGCCGCGCAGCGCCACCACGACGGCGAGGTCGGCCTCCAGGCTCGCGCCGCGGCCGAGCAGGATGACGTCGGGGGCGACCCGGCGCACGGCGGCCACCGCGCGCAGCGGGTCGCCGGTGGACCCGACCACGGCCAGCCCGGGCACGGTGGTCAGCACGCTGCGCAGCCCGGCGCTGGCCACCGAGTGCCGCTCGACCAGGAACACCCGGGCGTCGGCGGTGCGGTCGCGGTCCTCCTCCACGCACATCGGATGGCCGCACCCGCAACCGGTGGCGGTCGGCCCGACCGACGGTGGCGGCGTCACCGTCTCCGCCAGCAGCTGGTGACCGGCGATCAGGTCGAGCGGGTTGTCGATCTCGGCCTGCGCCGGGGGTGCGGCGTGCACCGGCGGCGCGCCCGCGGCGGGGGCGTCCACCAGGGTGGCGCCGCCGCAGGCGCCGCGTCGGGCGGGAATCCGGCGGCCGCGCGGGCCGGCCGGGACGGCGAGCTTGCTCACTGCTGCCATCGCGCACCCCCGGGGGCGGAGGCAGGGCGTCTGAGGTACGGCATGGCGATACGGTCCCCTTGCTGGTGGCGGGCCGGCCCGGTGGGCACGGGTGCTGCGGCGAGGATCCGTCGAGGACGCGCACGGGCGTCGGCTGCGGAATCCGGGACTGGGGAGGGGCGCCGACCGCAGCGGCTGGGAACGGGGCGGTCAGCGCGCAGCGCGCGGGCGACAGAGCTCGTCGAAACACCGTCGGTGCCACGAGCCGCCGATCCCGACCAGGGTGATGTCGGTCCGCCGAATAGCCATGCGGGGAACCCTAGGTCCGGTTCCTTGTGCAGGTCAAGGACAGAACCGGGGCTCGGCGCCCTGGGCAGTGGCGGTCCTGACACTCCGGATGCTGTGACCAGGAGTAACAGCATCAAGTGCTGACTGGCTGTCCGGGCCACCGGTCCGCAACGCTCCTTCAAGCGGCCGCAGCTGCCGGAGCGGCACCGACGTCCCACGTCCCACGGACCGCCCGACCCGTGCTCCGGCACCCGATCCCGCCCGGACACGGCATCCGCCCCCCGGCGAACGGCCCGTCCCACGGCCCCGGTCCGGCGGTCCAGCACCCCGGACGCCGCCGGTGACTGCCGGTCACCACCGCCGACCGTCCCGAACCGCTCCCCGACCCGCTCCCGAACCGCCCCTCCCGGAAGGACCACCAGCCCCATGCCCGCCCCGCCCAACCGGCCCGCCGCCGGCCAGTCCGGCGCCACGCCACGGAGGGCCGGGTGACCCGCTTCCTGCTGCGCCGCCTCCTGCTGGCCGTACCGACCCTGCTCGGCGTCACCACCGTCGTCTTCGCGACCGTCACGCTCGTCCCCGGCGACCCGGTGGCCCTCTTCCTCGGGCCGGGCGCACCGCCCGAGGCCCGCCGCGAGCTCTCCGAACGGCTCGGCCTGGACCAGCCGTTGCCCGTCCGCTACGCCTCCTGGCTCTGGCACGCGCTCACCGGCGACCTCGGCACCTCCGTCTCCGGCCAGCGCCCGGTCGCCGACCTGCTGCTCCCGGCGCTCGGCCAGACGCTGACCCTGACCACGGCCGCCTTCCTGCTGGTGCTGGTCGGCGGGGTGGCGCTCGGCGCCGTCGGCGCGCTGCGCCCGCGCGGCCCCGGCGGGCGGATCTCCGGCGCGCTGTCCGCCCTCGCGGTCTCCGCCCCGCAGTACTCGGTGGCCCTGCTGCTGATCGCCGTCTTCGCCGTGGGCCTGCGCTGGCTGCCCGCCGGGGGCACGCACGACGTGTTCGGCTCCGGCGGCCTGCCCGACCTGGCCCGCCACCTGATCCTGCCGGCCGTGGCCGCCGCGCTCGTCCCGCTCGGGCTCACCGCCCGGGTGTTCCGGGCCGCGCTGGGGGGCGTGCTGGCCGGCGAGCTGGCCGACTCGCTGCGCGCCCGCGGCCTGCGCCCGGCCACCGTGCTGCGGCACTGCGTGCACAACGCCTCGCCGGCGCTGCTGACCATCGGCGGCCTGCAACTCGCCTACCTCCTGGAAGGGGTGATCTTCGTGGAGACCCTGTTCGCCTGGCCCGGCGTCGGCCGGCTGCTGTACGACGCCCTCACCTCCCGCGACCTGCCCCTGGTGCAGGGCGGGGTGCTGGTGGTGGCGGTCGCGTTCGTCGGCGTCAACATCCTCGTGGACGCGGCGCACGCGGCGATCGACCCGCGAGTAAGGAACTGATGTGACGTCACGTGTCCTCAGCCGGGGCAACCTCGGCCTGACCGTCCCCGCCGCCCTGGCCGCGCTGCTGGTCCTGCTCGCGCTCGCCGCGCCACTGGTCGCCCCGTACGACCCGGCCGCCGGGCGGCTGGCGGACCGGCTGCTCGATCCGGGCAGCCCCGGCCACCTGCTCGGCACCGACGGCCAGGGCCGCGACCTGCTCAGCCGGCTGATCTGGGCCGGGCGCGCCTCGCTCACCGGCGGGCTCGTCCCGGTCGCGGTGGCCGCCGTCGTCGGCACCCTGCTCGGCGTCGTGGCCGGGCTCGGCGGCCGGACCACCGAACAGGCCCTGCTGCGCCTGCTGGACGTGCTCTACGCCTTCCCCGGGGTGCTGCTGGCGATCGCCATCGCCTCGCTGCTCACGCCCGGCCTGGGCGCGACCGTGCTCGCGCTGTCGGTGGTGCTCACCCCCGCGGTGGCGCGGGTCGCGTTCACCGAGACCCGGCGGGTCCGGGCCGCCGAATACCTGGTGGCCGCCCGGGTCAGCGGCGCCGGCTGGGGGTCGCTGGTCCTGCGCCAGGTCGCCCCGGTGGTCGCGCCGGTGGTCCTGGTGTACGCGTCCTCGCTGGTCGGGCTGGCCATCATGTACGCCGCCGGGCTGTCCTTCCTCGGGCTCGGGGTCGCCCCGCCCACCGCCGAGTGGGGCGCGATGCTGGAGGAGCTGCGGCCCTCGCTGCTCACCCACCCCTGGGTGGCGGTCCTGCCGGCCCTGGTCATCATCGCCGTCTCGGTCGTCTTCAACACCCTCGGCGAGACGCTGCGCACCCGCGTCGGCGACACCGGCGCCCTGCTGGCGCACGCCGCCCCCGCCGCCCCCGCCGCCGCGAGCCGGTCCACCGACCAATCCACCGACCGCTCAGCCGACCGCTCAGCCGACGGCTCGGCCCGGCCGCGAGCCGCGAAGCGGGTGGGCGCATGAGCGCGCTGCTGGAGATCAACGGCCTGACCGTCGAGTACCCCGGCGGGGTCCGGGCCGTCGACGACGTCTCCCTCGCCCTGCCCGCCGGCCGCTCCCTGGTGCTGCTCGGCGAATCCGGCAGCGGCAAGACCACCGTCGCCCGCACGGTGCTCGGGCTGCCGGGGCACGGCGCCGCCGTCACCGGAGACGTCCGGCTCGCCGGGACGGACCTGCGGGCGCTCGGCGAACGCGCACTGGCCGACGTCCGCGGCCGACGGATCGGCTACGTTCCGCAGGACCCGACCGCCTCGCTCGACCCGCTGCGCCGGATCGGCCCGCAGCTCGCCGAGGTGCTGCGGCGGCACGGGATCGCCGCCGACCGCCGGGCCGCCCGCGCGGCCGTCCCGAAGCTGCTCGCCACCGCCGGCATCCCGGACCCGGAACGCGTCGCCCGGGCCTACCCGCACGAGCTCTCCGGCGGCCTGCGCCAGCGCGCCGCCATCGCCGTCGCGATCTGCTGCGGCCCGGAACTGCTGATCGCCGACGAGCCGACCACCGCGCTCGACGCGCTGATCCGCGGGCGGATCCTCGACCTGTTCACCACCCTGCGCGCCGACTGCGGCATCGCCCTGCTGCTGGTCACCCACGACCTCGCGGCGGCCCGCCGGATCGGCGGCACCGTGGCGGTCATGCGGGCCGGCCGGATCGTCGAACTCGGGCCCGCCGAACGGGTGCTGGGCGACCCGGAACACGCCTTCACCGCCGCCCTGGTGGCCGCCGAACCAGGAGCCCGCCGATGAACGCCGTAGACCACACCCGCCCGGACGCCGTAGACCACACCCACCCGGGCCCGGTCCTGGTCGTCGACGCCGTCACCAAGCGCTACGGCGACCGGACCGCCCTGGACGCCGTCAGCCTCACCGTCGCGCCGGGCGAGACCGTCGGCCTGGTCGGCGAATCCGGCTCGGGGAAGTCCACCCTGGCCCGCCTCGCCCTCGGGGTGCTCGCCCCCGACGCCGGCAGCGTCCGCTTCGCCGGCCGCGATCCGTACCGGCTGCGCGGCCGCGCCGACCGGGCGCTGCGGGGCCGCCTCCAGTTCGTCCCGCAGGACCCGCGCGGATCGCTCAACCCCAGCCTGCGCGCCGGGGAGGCGGTCGCCTTCGCGCTGCGCCTGCACGGTACGCCGCGCGCCGAACGCGCCGCGGCCGTCGCCCGGCTCTTCACCCAGGTCGGCCTGGAGCCCGCGCTCGCCGACCGCTACCCCCGGGAGCTGTCCGGCGGGCAGCTCCAGCGGGTGGCCGTCGCCCGGGCCCTGGCCACCGGACCGGACCTGGTGGTCTGCGACGAACCGACCTCCGCCCTCGACCGCAGCGTGCAGGCCCGCCTGCTCGACCTGCTGACCGACCTCCAGGAACGCACCGGCCTGGCCTACCTGTTCATCTCCCACGACCTCGCCGTCGTCCGGCACCTCGCCCACCGGGTGCTGGTGCTGCGGCACGGCCGGGTGGTCGAGGAGGGCCCGGCCGGCCTGCTCTGGGACTCCCCCGCGCACCCGTACACCCGGGCGCTGCTGGAGGCCGCCACCGGCGTCGCGTGACCCGCCGCCGAAACTCCATGCCGACACACCGCCGCACCCCCGCACCCCCGCACCCCCGCACCGCTGAACCTCCGCACCACCGAACCGACGAGGAATCGCCATGACGCGCACCAGCCGTATCCGCTCCAGAGCCGTCGCCCTGCCGGCCGCCGCCGTTCTGCTCGCGGCGGCGGCAGGCTGCGCCGGCTCCGACGGCGGCGGCTCCGCGGGGGCGGGCGGCGGTGACGGCCGCGGCGGCACCCTGGTCATCGGCGCCACCGGCAAACTCCCCAACCCGGACACCGTGATCGGCGGCGCCGGCTTCGAGGGCAAGCGGCTGGTCTCCTTCCAGCTCTACGAGGGCCTCACCCGGTACGAACTGCTCAAGGACACCGACAAGCCGCCGGTCGTCACCGGCGCCCTGGCCACCGACTGGCAGGTCGCCGCCGACGCCAGGACGTGGACCTTCACCCTCCGCAAGGGCGTCACCTTCCAGGACGGCACCCCGTTCGACGCCGACGCCGTGGTCTTCAACCTGGCCCGCTACCTCGACAAGAAGAGCCCCGAGTACACCGACGCCCTCGGCGCCGCCGCCGCCGAGTACGCGGGCGACATCGCCTCGTACCGCAAGACCGACGCCGACCACGTCGAGTTGGTCACCAAGGAGCCCAACGGCCACTTCCCCGAGGACCTCGCGCACGTCCTGATCGCGAGCCCCACCGCCGTCCGCAAGTCCGGCTCGGCGGACTTCGCCCAGCACCCGGTCGGCACCGGCCCCTTCTCGTTCGTCTCGCAGACCGAGGGCCAGCAGATCGAGCTGGCCGCCAACAAGAGCTACTGGCGCGGCGCCCCCAAGCTCGACCGGCTCGTGATCAAGGCGCTGCCGGACGCCGCGGCCCGCACCGCCGCCCTGCGTTCCGGCGGCGTGAACTGGATCGAGTACCCGAACCCGGACGACATCGACAGCCTCAAGGCCGACGGCGTCCAGATCGCCACGAACAGCTACGACCACCTCTGGTACTGGATCCTGGACACCTCGAAGGCGCCCTGGGACAACCCGCTGGTCCGCAGGGCCGCCAACTTCGCGATCGACCGCAAGGCCATCGCCGAGAAGCTGCTGCACGGCACCGCCGACCCCGCCTACCAGACCGCGCCGCGCGCCACCGCCGCCTACGACCCCGCTGGCGACGTCTACTCCTACGACCCCGCCAAGGCCCGGCAGTTGCTCGCCGAGGCCGGCGTCCCGAACGGCTTCAGCACCTCCGTCACCGTGCCCACCGGCGGCAGCGGCAATCTGCTGCCGGTGCCGATCGCCGAGGCCCTCCAGCGGGATCTCGCCGCCGTCGGCATCAAGGTCGAGCTGCGCACCACCGACTGGACCACGCTGATCGGCGCCGAGGCCAAGGGCCAGGTGGCGCTCGGCTCGGACGCCGTCGCCCAGTCCACCACGCTGTTCCAGTCCGAGGCGCTGCTCCCGCTGTTCATCGGCTCCAAGAGCCCGTTCTGGACCGGCCACTACACCAACCCGCAGGTCGACGAGCTGCTCGCCTCCTCGGCCGCCGATGCCGACCAGGCCGCCCGGCAGGCCGGGTACCGCAAGGCGCTCGCGCTGGTCACCCAGGACGCACCCTGGCTGTTCGTGGTCAACGACCGCAATCCGCGGGCCCTTTCGCCGAGGGTCCAGGGGCTCGTGCAGCCGCAGTCCTGGTTCCTCGACCTGACCACCGTATGGGTCCGCTGACCCGCGGACACCGCCTCTCCCCCGGCTCCGAAGAGCACCGCGCACCACAGGAAGGACGGCCATCCCGATGACCGACCCGCACCGACCGCACCACCACAGCGGGACCGTCCCGCCCGGCTCCGCGCACGGCCCCGTGCCCGCCGCGCCGCCCAAGTGGGGCATCACCCTCCCGCTGCCCGGCCTGACCATCGACCGGCACCGGTTCCTGGTCGAGCGGCTGCCCGACCTCGGCTACACCGACGTGTGGAGCGCCGAGGGCGGCGGCACCGACGCCTTCACCCCGCTGGCCGCCACGGCGGCCTGGTCCCCCTCGCTGCGGATCGGCACCGGCATCGTCCCGGTGCACACCCGCGGCCCGGCCGTGCTCGCCCAGACCGCCGCGACGCTCGCCCAACTCGCCCCGGGCCGCCTGCTGCTGGGCATCGGCGCCTCGGTGCCCGCGCACGTCACCGACATCAACGGCATCCCGTTCGACGAGCCGTTCAAGCGGACCAGGGACGTCCTGCGCTTCGTCACCCGGGCGCTGCGCGGCGAGTACGTCACCGGCGGGTTCGACACCTTCGACATCACCGGCTACCGGCTGCCGCACCCGCCGACCGAGCCGGTCAAGGTCATCCTGGGCGCGCTGCGGCCCAACATGCTCCGGCTCGGCTTCAACGAGGGCGACGGCGCCATCACCAACCTGCTGTTCCCGCACGACGTGCCGAAGATCCTGGACGCCGTCGGCCCGCAGCCGCCCGGGAAGGAACTGGTCGTCAAGGTCTTCGTCTGCCCCACCGACGACACCGACTACGCCCACCGCGCCAGCCGGCCGTTCCTCGCCTGGATCCTCAACCGCGAGCCGTACCGCAAGTTCCACGAGTGGCTGGGCCACGGCGAACTCCTCGCCGAGACCCACCGCCTCTGGGCGGCCGGCGACCCGGAGGGCGCCCAGAAGGCGCTGCCCGACGAGGTCGTCGACGGGCTGTTCATCAGCGGCTCGCCGGAGGAGTGCCGGGAGCGCATCCTCGCCTACCACCGCCCCGGTGTCACCACCATCCAGCTGTACGTGTCGCTGCCGCCCGAGGTGTTCGTCAGCCGCGCCAAGCTGCTCGACACCCTGGCCCGGCTCGGGCCGGCCGCCCTCTGACCGCCGCGCCCCACCCGTCCCCATCCCCTGCCACCCTTACGACGCCCACGACGCTCACGACCGGAGGAGAGCCGTGCCACTCGAAATCCGCGGCGGGGTCCGCGCCGCACCCGTCCCCGGCCACACCGCGCAGGAACGCCAGGCCCTGCGCTGGGCCCCCGACGGCCGCGACCGCACCGCCGACCCCGCGTACGTCACCCGCACCGCGCGGGAGAACGAGGAGGACGGGCTGGACAGCGCCCTGGTGGTGCAGTCCAGTTCGTGGCCCGACCCGTGGCTGGTGGCCTCGTGGGCCCTGGCCGCCACCACCCGGCTGCGCATCGCGGTCGCCCACCGGGTCGGCACCACCGCGCCGACCGTCGCCGCCCGCTCCCTCGCGACCCTGGACCGCCTCTCCGGCGGGCGGGCGGCGGCCCACGTCATCATCGGCTCCAGCGACCACGACACGGCCCGCGACGGCGACCTCCTGGACAAGCAGGAGCGCTACCGCCGGGCCGACGAGTACCTCGACCTGTTCACCCGCTACCTCGCCGCCGACCAGGACATCGACCACAAGGGCGAGTTCTACACCGTATCCGCCGCCCGGCCCGGCCTGCACCCCAGACCCGGCGGCGAGCTGCTCTCCTTCGGCGGCTCGTCACCGCAGGGCCTCGACCTGGCGGCCCGCTACGCGGAGGTGTACGCCGTCAGCCCGCTGCCGCTGCCGGACACCCGGCGGCGGATCGCCCAGGTCCGCACCGCCGCCGCCGCGCACGGCCGGACCCTGCGGATCTGGCGGCACGTCACCGTCGTCCTCGCCGACACCGACGAGGCGGCCCGCGACCGCGTCCGCCGGCTGCGCCGCGACGCCCTGCGCCTCACCTCCGGTAGCGGCGGGCCCTGGACGGAAGCCGTCCAGCTCGACCGCGACCGCGAGCGCGGCCGCTCCGACCCCTCCCGGGGCGACGAGCAGGTGGCCGCCTACATCCGCCGCTCCCTCACCGCCGCCTACGCCGGCTCCCCCGCCACCGTCGCCGCCCGCATCGGCCTGCTGCGCTCGGCCGGCGTGGACATCGTCCAGCTCGACCTCCCCGTCGAGACGGACCAGGACCGTGAGCTGCGCCGCAGCCTCGTCCGCCACCTCCGCACCGGCCTCGGCACCCCCGCCGACCGCCGCGTCTGGTGACCGGCGCCCCCGTTCGGCCGGGGCCGCGGCTACCCCCGCCTCGACCCCGGCCACGCCGGGCCCCTGACAGTGCCCAGATGTCTAGATGTTGGGGTTGATCGGACGGTCGCTGTCGGAGTGGTGCCAGTCGAACTCCTGGGTCTGCCCCATGCTCGCGTTCCGCCCCAGCGTCCAGAGTCCGTAGGAGGACCGCGGGCCCTGGTTGCCGACGTAGGTCAGGCAGGCACCGACGGCGTTGCACACGCCGCGGTCGGTGTCGAACGTCCAACGCTGCTTCGGGTCACCCCCGTTGCACCCCACCGCCGTGGCGCCCGGGCTGTCGGACGGGCCGCTCGGGACGTGGCCCGACAGACAACGGCCGTCGTTGGTGCTGTGGATGAGGCCGTCCGGCGAGACGAACCAGAACTGGTTCCAGGAGCCGTCGCACGGGCGCAGGACGACCGGCCGCCCGTCGCCGTTGGTCTGCCGGTACTCGTCCATGCAGTAGTAGGTGCCGTTGGGGCCGCCGCTGGCCGGGCGGGCGAGCGCCACGAGGGAACCGTAGGCATAGGGCTGCGGATTGACGGGGTCGGCCTGCGCGGCGGCGACGGGCAACGAGACGCTCAGGCCGATCGCGAGTGCCAGTGCTGAGACGATCTTTCGGGCGGACTTCATGAGGTCCGACACCTCCCTCTCTGACGTTGTGTCACTGCGGAATGCGGCCATCCTGGCAGCGGAGTTGAGGGCCTGGGCAGCTTTCCGAACGATCCCGAACAAACGGGAGTGTATGGATTTCGCCATTTGATTCACCTCAGTTGACAGGAACCCCCGGCGCGAAGAGGCTGTTCACGCAGGCCCGGCGGGGGGAGGACAGAGCTTTGACCTGGTCACCTATGCGCACCACAGCGGCCCCGTGCATCTGCCGGGCAGCCGAGGCCAACTCCGCTGCGACGCTAGCCCGTTCGCACTCCCTTGACGCACTGACCGAGTCCCTCACCCTGCTCCGGCAGGAGGCCGGCAGCCCCTCCTACTCGACGATCGTCCGGCGGATCAGCTCCGTCCGGGCAGCCCGCGGCGTCCCGGCCGGGGAACGCACACCCGGGCGGATCACCGTCTACGACTGCTTCCGCAGCGGACGCCAACGCCTGGACGTCGAACTGCTCTCCGACATCGTCCAGGCCCTCGGTGCGGACCCGGACCCCTGGCGCCGCGCCTACCGCGCCGCCTCCCGGTGATCGTCGGCTATCCGCGGTCCGGACGCGGAGCGGCCGGTCCGGCCGGGGCCGCCTCGGGCTTCGTGTGGAGGATCTCGCGGGCCTGCTCCGCCGCGCGGACGATGCTCTCGGAGACGAAGTCGACGAAGCGGGCGATGTTCTCCAGGCGGGTGGCGGCCGGGGTCTGCGGGCCGAGGACGCCGACGCCCTGCCGCGCGACCTCGACGAGGTGGGCGGTGGCGCGGGCGCTGGCCATCATCGACTGGTACCAGACGTCGTCGTCGACGACGTAGCGCTCGCGGCGGCGCTCGTCGCGCTCCCGGCGGACGAGGCCCTGGCCGTCGAGGAACGCGATCGCCTTGGAGATGGACGGCGGGCTGACCTGGAGGTGCCGGGCCAGCTCGGACGCGGTGAGGCTGCCGCTGTCGGTGAGGGTGAGGCAGGCCAGCACCCGGGCCGTCATCTTGGGCATGCCGGAGGCCATCAGGACGGTGGTGTACGTCTCCTGGTACTCGCGCACGGCCTCGGCGTCGCGCCCGTGGGCCTGCGGGGGCGCCTCCGACCCCCGGGGCGCGGCCGGCCTGCGCCGTTGGGCGCGGCGGCGTTCGGTGGCACGGTGGGCCAGGTCGGCGCGGTAGGCGGTGGGGCCTCCGTTGCGCATCACCTCGCGCGTGACCGTCGAGGTGGGTCGGTCGAGCCGCCTGGCGATCTCCGCGTAGGCGAGGCCGTCGGCCATCCCCAGCGCGATCTGCTGGCGTTCCTGCTGAGTGAGCCTGCCTCCCGGCACCGCGATTCTCCCTTCACGCTTCCCTGAATGCCCTCACCATAGCGTTCACCCCCATTCCAGTGCAACGAAGACGGCGGCTGACGTTGCGTTAAATCCAAAGCCACTGCAACGATAATTCCGCTTTCACCTGCATCGATACCGATTTCAAGCAACGGACTTGTTGCCACTACCCGTGAAGGCAACGTAGCGTTTCCATCATCAGAAACAACGAGCCGCAGCAGCCCGCCACCCCCACACCCGGAAGAAGGCACCCCATGACCATCAAGCAGCCCGTCTGGACCGGCATGGTCTCCGTCGACGACACCGCCCTGGCCGTGACCGACACCGGCGGGCCCGGCCGTCCCGTGGTCTACCTCAACGGCTCCTACGCCGACCAGTCGCACTGGCGGCGCGTCATCGCCGACCTCGGCGACGGCTACCGGCACATCACCTTCGACGAGCGCGCCCGCGGCAAGTCGAAGCGCTCGGCGGACTACTCGTTCGAAGCGTGCCTGCGCGACGTCGACGCCGTCCTCACCGCGAGGAACGTGGACCGGCCGATCCTGGTGGGCTGGTCCTACGGCGCGATGCTCGCGGTGCACTGGGCCGCCCGGCACCCGGACCGCGTCCTCGGGGCGGTGTCCGTGGACGGCGCGTTCCCGCACGAGTGGCTCGACGACGCCACCCGGGAGCAGGTCCGCAAGCTGTTCCGCCGGCTCAGCCCGCTGTTCCCGATCGCCCGCCGACTCGGCATGGCCGCACGGATGAGCGCCGAGCAGCACGCCGAGATCAATCTTGAGATCAACGAGCTCTGCGCGCCCGCCGCCCTCGACCCGGTCTTCGACCAGGTGACCGCACCGGTCCGGTACGTGGTCGCCACGGGCGGCAACCTGGGCGGCGAAGCGAAGCTGATGGAACAGATCCGCACCAACCTCGACCCGGTGCTCGCCCGCAACCCGAACATCCGGGTCAGCACGAAGGTCGCGAGCAACCACTCCAAGATCCTGCGCAAGGACTTCCACGCCATCGCCGACACCGTCCGCGACCTCGCCGCCACCCCCGCGAGCGTGACCGGCTGAGCCCCGCACCGACCCGAACCGGCCCTGCGGGGTCACGGTGGAGCGCTCGCACGGAGGGCGGCCGTTCGGGCGAACTTCCCTCGGAATTACCGCATTCGGGTGACGCGCGGCCGGCCTCGCCCGCCGGGACCGTTAGCGTGACTGACCGTCATCGGCCGTCCGGTCGGACGGAGCTGCGCACAGCTCGGGGGTCGGGGGAAGCCGGGGGCGGAGGCCTTCGCCGGATTCCCCACGCGCCTCCACGCGCCGCCCGCTGTCCGCTGTCCGCGGTCCGGGGACGATCCCGACACCGTGCTTCACCAGCTGGGAGGTTCTCCGCCATGCCCGTGTCGAGTCGATACCTGAACGCCTGGGAGGGCTTCTGGCGCGACGCACCGGCGGAGGCCGGCGCGGTGATCTGGGACGCGGAGCCGGCACTCACCGCGAGCGTGCACCTCGCGCTGTTCGACCCCTACCTCGTCGACCCGGCGCTGCCCGTCGTCGACGTCGGCTGCGGCAACGGCACCCAGACCCGCTTCCTCGCCGAACGCTTCGGCCGCGCCCTCGGGGTCGACCTGTCCACCGCCGCCGTGGAGCTCGCCCGCACCCAGCATCCGGACGGGCGGGCCGAGTTCGCCCGGCTCGACGCCACCGACCGGCAGGGCGTGCGGGAGCTGCACGCCCGGCTCGGCGATGCCAACGTGTACGTACGCGCCCTGATCCACCAGTGCGAACCGGCCGACCGCCAGCCGGTCGCCGACGCCATCGCCGCCCTGGTCGGGGATCGCGGCCGGGCGTTCGTCGTCGAGCTGTCCGCGTCGGCGAAGGCCGTCCTGGCCGGCCTCGCCCAGAGCCCGCAGGGCCCTCCCCCGAAGCTGCGCCCCGTCTTCGAGCACGGCCTCGCCCCCGCCGAGGTCGTCGACTCGGCCTTCGGCGAGCTGTTCCGCACCGCCGGGCTCACCGTCCTCGCCTCCGGCGAACTGCCGTTGTTCCTCACCGAGTTCGCGCCCGACGGCAGCCGGATCGACCTCCCGTCCCACTGGCTGGTGGTGGGCTCGGGCGGCACACCGCAGAGGTGACCCGGTGGGGCGCGGCCGGCGGAACCGACCGCCCCCACCGCGTCACCCCCGGGTCAGCCGGCGCTCCGCGGGCCCCCCGCCGCCCGACCTGGGGGTGCGTCAGTTCCGTGGCGGGGCGGTCTGCCAGACTCCGGGAATGAGACGTCAACGGATCCTGGACCAGTTCATAGCTCGGGGGCCTGCCCGGGGGCAGGAGGGATGACCGGCGACGGACCGGACCGGCCCGGGGGTGCGCGCCGGGTCCCCTACCGTGATCCCGGGGTGCCGGACCACCGGAGTCCGCTGCGCTTCCTCTGGTGGCTGGTGCGCAGGCAACGCGGCCGCGTCCTGCTCGGCTCGACCTGGGGCAGCCTGTGGATGTGCGCCCTGATGCTGCCGCCCTACCTGATGTCCAGGACGATCGACGAGGGCCTCCGGGCCCGCGACAGCGGCGCGCTGGTCTTCTGGGTGTCGGCCGTCCTCGTGGTCGGCGCGCTCATCGCCGTCCTCGGGATCCTGCGGCACCGCACCATGACCTTCGTCCGGGCGGACGCCGCGTACCGCACCGTCCAGGTCATCACCCGGCACGTCAACCGGCTGGGGACGACGCTGCCGCGCCAGGTGTCGGCCGGTGAGCTGACCCATCTCCAGGCCGGCGACATCGGCCGGATCGCGCAGACGCTGACCATCACCGGGCCCGGGGTCGGCGCGGTCATCGCCTACCTCGCCACCGCCGTCCTGCTGGTCCGGATCTCCGTCGTGCTCGCGGTGGTGATCCTCCTCGGGGTGCCGCTGCTGGCCCTCACCGTCGGCCCGTTGCTGGGGAAGCTGCACGGCGCCGAGGGCGGCTACCGCGAGCAGCAGGGGGCGCTGACGGCCCTGGCCGGCGACCTGGTCGCCGGGCTGGGCGTGCTGAACGGCATCGGCGGCAAGCCGATGTTCGCCCGGCGCTACCGGGAGCGCTCGCAGGCCCTCGTCCCGCTCGGCTACCGGGTGGCCTCGTTCACCAGTTGGGTGCAGGCGCTCGGCGCCTGCCTGCCGGTGGTCTTCCTGGCCGTGGTGACCTGGCTCAGCGCCCGGATGGCGGCCGCCGGTTCGATCACGGTCGGTGAACTGGTCTCCGTCTACGGCTACGTGGCGGCCCTGCTGGTGCCGGTCTCCGCCTTCGTCGAGGGCGCGGACGACCTGCCGCGCGGGCTGGTCTCCGCCCGCCGGGTCATCGACATCCTGGCGCTGCGGCCGGATTCGACGCGCAGCCGGACACTGACGACCCCGCCGGAGGCCCCGGCGGGGCTGAGCGATCCCGACTCCGGCCTGCTGCTGCGGCCCGGGCGGCTCACCGCGCTGGCCGCCGCCCGGCCCGAGGAGGCCCGGACCGTCGTCGAGCGGCTGGGCGGCTACACCGACTCGGACGCCACCTGGGGCGACACCAGGCTCTCCGACTGGGTGCCCGCCGAACTACGGCGCCACATCCTGGTGTCGGACGACGACGCGTACGTGTTCGGCGGCACGCTCCGTTCCGCGGTGTCGATCCGCGGCGACCGCACCGAGGAGGAGCTGCGACGCGCCCTGCACGCCGCCGCGGCCGAGGACATCGTCGACGCCCTGCCGGGCGGCCTGGACGCGCCGCTCGACGACCGCGCCGGCAACGTCTCGGGCGGGCAGCGCCAGCGGCTGCGACTGGCCCGCGCGCTGCTGGCCGATCCCGAGGTGCTGCTGCTGGTCGAGCCCACCTCGGCGCTGGACGCGCTCACCGAGGCGGCCGTGGCGGCCCGGATCGGCGCCGTGCGCGGCGGCCGGACGACGCTGATCGTCAGCACCTCCCCCCTGGTGCTCGGCCGCGCCGACGAGGTGGTCCACCTGGTGGACGGCAAGGTCCGGGCCACCGGCACCCACGGCGAGCTGCTCGCCCGCGACCCCGGCTACGCGGCGCTGGTGTTCCGCGGCGGCAGCGACGACCACCCGGCGAGCGCCCCTGCGGACGCCGAGGAAGGCATGGTCCGATGAGCAACCCCGACACCCCCGACGCCCCCCACCGCCTCCCGGTCGCCGACACCGCGACGGTGCGCCGGGCCAGTTGGCGCCTGCTGGCAGACGACGGCCGGGCGATGGGCGCGATCGTCGCCCTCACCTGCCTCGCCGCCCTCGCGGGCGTCGCCGGGCCGTGGCTGCTGGGCCGCATCGTCACCCGGGTCGAGAACGGCGAGCTGACGGTCGGCCAGGTGGACGGCTTCGCCGCGGCGGTCCTGGGGTTCGCCCTCGCCCAGCTGGTGCTCACCCGCTACGCCCGCTACCTCTCCCACCGGTTCGGCGAACGCGCCCTGGCCCGGCTCCGCGAGGAGGTCGTCGACCGGACGCTCGCGCTGCCCGGGCGGTACGCGGAACGGGTCGGCGCCGGCGACCTGGTAACCCGCTCCTCGCTGGACGTGGGCACCGTGGCCGCCACCCTGCGCAACGCGGCCCCGGACGTCTTCATCGCCGTCGTCCAGGTGCTGGTCATCCTCACCGCGACCTTCCTGCTCGACCCGCTGATCGGGCTCTGCGCCCTGGTGGGCCTGCCGATCGTCTGGGCGGTGAGCCGCTGGTACCTGTCCCGGGCCCGGGAGGCCTACCTCGCCGAGGGGGCCGCGGCGGGCGGGGTCACCGAGGTCCTCAACTCCACTGCCCACGGCGCCCGGACCATCGAGGCGTACGGGGTCGGGGCGCGCCAGGACGGCGTGGTCGACCGGGCCGTCGACACCGCCTACCGGGCCGGGGTGCGCACCCTGTTCCTGCGGACCGTACTGTTCCCGGTCACCGAGTTCGCGCACGCGCTGCCGATGGCGCTCGTCCTGCTGGTGGGCGGCCTCGGCCACCTCCACGGCTCGGTGACGCTGGGCGCGGTGGTGGCGGGCGGCCTCTACATGTGGCAGCTCGTCGACCCGCTGGACCGGGCGCTCAACTGGGTCGAGCAACTGCAGCGCAGCGGTGCCTCGTTCGCCCGCATCAAGGGCGTCGGCCTGGTGTCGCAGGAGCCGCCGGCCACCGGACTGCGCCCCGCCGACGACCGGATCGAGGCCGTCGGCGTGCGGTACGCCTACACCGGCTCGCACGACGTGCTGACGGACGTCGACCTGGTGGTCCGGCCGGGCGAGCGGCTGGCCGTGGTCGGCCCGTCCGGCGCCGGCAAGTCGACCCTCGGCAAGCTGCTCGCCGGCGTCGACGCCCCGGACGCGGGGCGGATCCTGGTCGGCGGCGTGCCGGTCGCGGACCTCGCCGCGGCGGGCGAGCTGGGCAACCGCGTCGTGCTCATCACCCAGCAGCACCACGTGTTCATGGGGACGCTCCGGGAGAACATGACGCTGGCCGCCCCGGACGCCGAGGACGCGGCGGTGCTGGCCGCGCTCGCCCTGGTGGAGGCGGACTGGGTACGCGACCTCCCGGACGGGCTGGACTCGCTCCTGGGCACCGGCGGGACCGAACTCGGCGCCGCGCAGGCCCAGCAGCTCACCCTGGCCCGGGTGCAGCTGGCCGATCCGCACACCCTGATCCTGGACGAGGCGACGTCCCTGCTCGACCCGACCACGGCCCGGCAGGCGGAGCGGGCGATGGCGGCCGTGCGCTCCGACCGCACGGTCATCTCCATCGCCCACCGGCTCCAGACCGCGCACGACGCGGACCGGGTCGCCGTCATGGCGGCGGGCCGCATCGTCGAGCTGGGCACCCACGACGAACTGGTCGCCGCCGGCGGGGCGTACGCGGCGCTCTGGCGGTCGTGGAGCGGGGAGTCCTGACCGTCCCCGGCAGCGGTCAGGGGGTGTCGGTGCGCTTTTCGAGCCGGGTGCCGTGGCGCAGGGTGAGCGACATCAGGTCGCTGGGGCCGTCGAGTTCGAGGCGGTGCCAGCGGCCCCGGGGGACGACCACGGCGCTGCCGGCGGGCAGCGGCACCAGCTCGTCGACACCGCCCCCCGCGCCGTCGCCGCCCCCGTCCGCGTCCCCGCCCGCGGGTCGGAGGTAGAGCCGCGCGCCACCGGTGAGGCAGCACACCGCCTCGTCGGCCTCCGGGTGCATCTCCCAGTGGTCGGCGTGGACGTCGGCCTCGGTCTCCACGTGGAAGGCGCCGAGGTGCCAGGTGCCCGGCGCGCCGCCGGCCATCTGCCGCTCGGCGGCTCGGACTTCGCCGTCGGGGTGGAAGTGCAGGGCCGAGGCGAACAGGTCGACGGCGGTGGGCGTCATGGCGGTGTTCCTTCCGGTCAGCAATTTCTATACGCGTAAGAAAACTAACCCCGCACCATCGCCGCTGTCGACCTCTGGGGAAGAATGGACCCATGCCGACCGCACCGCGCAGGACCTCGGGCCGACCGCCCCGCATCTCCCGTGAGCAGGTCGTCGAGGCGGCCCGCCGGATCGTGACCGAGGAGGGCGCGGACCGGCTGACCATGCGCCGCCTCGCCTCCGAGGTCGGCAGCACGCCGATGGCGCTCTACCACCACGTACGCGACAAGGAGGAACTGCTCGTCCTGCTGCTGGACGACCACGCGGCACGGACACTGCGCCGGCCCGAACTGCCCGCCGACCCGCGCGACCGCGTCGTCAGGTCCGCCGCCGCGATCCACGAGGCCCTGGCCGACTGCCCCTGGATCGTCGAGGTGCTCACCGCCGACGACCTGATGTCCGCGTCCGCGCTGTGGTTCGTCGAGCAGATCGTCGACGGCCTCACCGCGTGCGGCCTCACGCCGGAACGGGCCGTGCAGGGGTACCGGACGATCTGGTACTACACCGCCGGCGAGCTGGTGGTCCGGGCGGCGGCGGCCCGGCGGCGCGCGGACGACGAGCGCGCCACGTACCGGGAGCAGGTGTTCGGCGGCCTCGACCCGGACGAACTCCCCCGCCTCGCCCAGGTCGCGGACCGCTGGGCCGCGCTGACCACCGACGACACCTACCTGGACGGCCTGCGGGCCCTGGTGGACGGCCTCGTCGCCGCCCGTTGACGCCTCGGCCCGCAGGCCCCGGCGCGCCTCAAGTCCGTTCCGGGAAGCGGGGCTTGGACTTGCCGTCGCCGAACGGGCCGGTCGAGTGCTGGAGCGAGTGCAGGATGGCGAGGCCCTGGCTGACGATGCCCGCCGCCATCTGGTTGACCCCGTCGCTGCCGTTGAGGACGGTGAGTTCCGCTCCGGACATGCCCCGGGCCGCCGCGTCGGCGAGGGCCGGCAGGTTCTCCACGATCCGGTTGGCCGCGATGAGCTCCTGGTTGCCGCCGCGCAGGGAGTCGGCCCGGGCGGTGTTGGCGTCCGCCTGCGCCTGGGCGAGCGCCCGCTCGCTGTAGGCGCTGCCGTCCGCCTCGAACTTCACCCGGTCGCGGGCGGCCTCGGCCAGCGTCCGCTGCCGGTAGGCCTCGGCGTCCGCCGGGCGCCGCACGTCGGCCTCCAACTGCTGGGCGGCCAGCGCGGCCCGGCGCTGGGCGAGCGCGGTCTGCTCCTCGATGACGTCCTGGGAGGCCCGGGCCTCGGCGAGCGGCCCGGCCTGGGCGGCCCGGGCCCTGGACTGCTCGGTCTCGGCGAGGAACCCGGCCCGTTTGATCGCGGTGTCGCGCTCGTACTCGGCCTTCAGCGCGGCCGCCTGCTGCTCCCGCTCGGCGGCCTCCTGGTCCGCCTTGGCCTGGGCGATCCGGGCCTGACTGGCGACCGCCGCCACGTGCGGCGCGGCCAGGTTGTCGATGTACCCGGTCGAGTCCTCGATCTCCTGGATCTGCAGCGCGTCGACCACGATGCCGAGCTTCTCCATCTCGCCGTGGCTGCCCGCCATCACCTCCTGGGCGACCCGGCTGCGCTCCCGGATGATCTGCTCGACGGTCAGCCCGCCGATGATCGAGCGCAGGTGGCCGGCGAAGATCCGGCCGACGAGCTCCTCCATCTGGTCCTGTTCCGAGAGGAAGCGGCGGGCCGCGTTGGCGATCGACACGGCGTCGTCGCCGACCTTGAACACGCAGACCGCGCGCACGGTGAGCCGGATCCCCTGCTGGGTCACGCAGTCCTCGGCGATCTCCGCCTCCCGCAGGGCCAGGGAGAGCATGCGGACCTTCTGCTTGACCGGCAGGACGAGGCTGCCGTGCCCGGTGACGATGCGGAACTGGGTGTCCTGCGCCTGGTGCTTGGACCCGGAGATGAGCATCGCCTCGTTGGGTGCGGGAACGTGCCAGAAGAACATGACCGACCACCTGACCAGCTGGGATCCGAAACCGCGATGAGGGCGGCAACAGCTCTACTTAGGGCGGCAACAGCTCGACGATCACCGAGCGGGCCGAGATCGCGTCCACCACGACCACCCGGACGTCCCGGCCGACCGGCTCCGAGCACCAGGCCGCGAACACCTCCGAACCACCCCGGAGGGCGACCAGGACCTCGCCCGGGCCGCCCGCCGGAATGGGCACCGTCACCTTGCCGACGGCTCCGACCGGGCTCTGCCGGGAGTCGTCGACCGCGGGCGTGCTCTCTCGCGCCACCGGCGCCTCCGGTCCCCACGTCGCACCACCGGGTCGAGGACACCTGCGGCAACCGCCGACGGCGGCGGTGTCTCGACCCCTTCCACGGTACTCCGGCAACCGCCCCGCCACCGGCCGTCGCCGGCGACCACCAGGGCCGGCCGGACCGGCACCGGTCAGGGCACGGCCAGGGCGACCGCGAAGCCGTGGTCCGGGATGTCGAGGAAGCGCCGGTTGAACCGGACGAAGGGCTCGATGAGCAGGTCCACGAAGACCAGGAAGGCCACCGTACCGATGCCCACCGGGCCCCCCAGCAGCCAGCCGCAGAGCAGCAGCACTCCTTCGATCAGCCCCTTCGCGCACCAGAACGGCCAGGTCCAGCGGTGCCGGATGGTGATCGCCAGCAGGTCGATGGCCCGGATGCCGAAGCCGCTCATGATGATCAGCGCCGAGGCGTAGGCGCACAGCAGCGCGCCGAGCAGCATCAGCGGGTAGCTGCTCAGCCCCAACCAGGCCGCCGGCCGCAGCCATTGGAAGAGGTCGATCAGGCTGCCGCACAGGAAGAAGGTCACGAAGGGCGAGACCACCGGGCGTTTGCGGTTCCACGCCGCCCACGCCCCGATGCACACCACCGCGACGGCCGCCTGGCACAGGCCGATGGTGAGCGGCAGGTGCTTGAGCACGCCCAGCGAGAAGACGTCGAGCGGGTCGGTGCCCAGATCGGACTGGATGAAGAAGTGGGCACCGGTCGAGAAGACCACGCAGCCGGCCAGGTACACCAGCGCCCTGGGCAGTAACTCGCCCAGCCGCCAAGGTTTTCCGTTCGGATCGACGCCAGGGGGACGGTGCGACGCCATGGGTTCCTCCAGGGGGACGGGCGTCCGGCCCGTTGCCGTCCCCAGAGGCGCGGAGGCGGGCAGCGGCGCGGACACCGGGCTGTTCGGAAGCCGGGGCCCGCCACCGAACTCCCGTCACACAGCTGGGAGTTCGATGCAGGGCCTCGGTCAGCCGCCGCCCGACGCCGTCACCGCGGCCGGTTCAGGCGAGCGACTGGTAGGCCAGGAAGCCGCCGAAGAGGATGACCCCGATCCCGGCGACCAGGTCGACGCCCTTCAGCAGCCGGGCGCTGAAGCGCCGGCGGAACACCACGACGCCCGTGCTCAGCAGGGTGAACCACAGGAGCGTGCCGCAGCCGACGCCGACCAGCATGGACACCGAGGCGGGCAGCGTCCCGGTGACGTTCGCCGCCGTGGCCGCGGCGAAGGCGGCGGCCCAGTAGCCGATCGTCGCCGGGTTGGAGGCGGTGGCCGCCAGTGCCGTGCGGAACGCCGCCAGCGGGCGGACCACTTCGGGGTTCCGCTCGTCGTCGGTGGCCGCCTGGACCCGGAAGGCGGAGCGCAGCGAGCGCGCGCCGATGTACACCAGCACGGCGGCCCCGGCCAGCCCCAGGGCCGTCCGCAGCGCGGGGACGTCCAGCAGCCTGCCGACCCCGGCGAGGCCCAGGCCGGCGTAGGCGATGTCCACCAGGGCCGCGCCCAGGCCGATCGCCCAGCCGGTCGGGAAGCCGTCGCGCAGGACGCTGCGCACGCACAGCAGGCCGATGGGGCCGAGGGGCAGGGCGACCAGGAAGCCGAGGCTGAGCCCGGCGAACCACGCGGGGAGGATGTTCACCGCAGTCCCCCGCAGGTCACCGCGATCATTCCGGTCCGGTGAAAGTCCCGGTGAAAGTCCCGGCTCAGGTCCCGGCTCAGGTCCCGGCTCAAGGCCCGGCGGAAGGCCTGGTGCGAGCACGTGCGCGACAATTCGCTCTGCCCCTCGTCACAACACCCGCCGATCAGGTCACTCGACGAGCTCCGATATGCCGAACCGTACCTCATCCCCTTCGGCGGGACTGAGATCTTCCGGCGCGTAGAACAGCTCGTACACATTGGTCGACAACAACTGACCGAGCCTGGTCAGCGCATACACGTCCGTGCCCCGTTCCTCCAGCCAGCCCTTGTCGATGAGCTGCTCGATCTCCGCCCCGAAGACGGCCTCCATGGTGACGCCGAACCGGTCGTGGAAGTCCGGCCGGTTGACCTCGCACATCTTGAGGCCGCGGATCATGACGCGGCGCATTTCCTGTTCCTTGGTGAGGTACGTGGCGAAATCCAGCGGAATTTGACCACTTCCGACCATCTCGTAGTACTTCTTGAGCGGCTTGACGTTGACGAACAGCCGGTCGTGGATCACGCTCTTCGACGAGACGCCGAATCCGATCATCGGCCAGGTCCGCCAGTAGTACTCCAGGAAGCGCGAGTAGTCGGCGCAGCGGTCGGGGTGGTAGTACCCCGTCGAGCTGCGCCGGGCGAAGCCCGCCGCCTCCAGCGCGTCGATGGCGTACTCGTACATCCGGCGCTCGTCCTGCGCCGAGGGGAGCGCCATCTTCCCGGACGTGATGAGCGAGTGGAACGCCGTCTTGGGCCAGATCTCCAGGCCGTAGGCCGTGATACAGGCCGGTTCGAGTTCGATGGCCCGGTCGACGCTGCGCTTCCAGTCGTCCACGGACTGGTCGGGCAGCGGGAAGATCAGGTCGATGTTGGTGTGCGTGAAACCGCCGTCGACGACGGTGCGGAAGGCGCGTTCGGCGGTGGCCAGGTCGTGCGAGCGGTTGCAGATCTCCAGCAGCCGGTCGTCGAAGGCCTGGACGCCGACACTGAGCCGGGTGAACCCGGCCTCCCGCATCCGCGCGATCTTGGCCTCGTCGACCGTCGAGGGGTCGAATTCCAGGCCGATCTCCGCGCCCTCGTTGAATTCGAACGATTCCCGGCAGGCGTCCAGCAGCCGGGCCGTCTGGTCGCCGGTGAGGATGCCCGGCGTACCGCCGCCGAAATACACCGCGTCGACCCGGAACGCGGGGAAGGCCCGATTGGCGGCGAAGGCGCGGATCTCGCGTTCGAGCGCGTCGACGTACTGGGCGAAGTGCTGCTCGTTCCGGTTGATGTAGACGGTGTAGTCGCAGAATCCGCACTTGGTGATGCAGAACGGGACGTGAAGGTAGAGCACCGCGTTCTCGGGGCGGAAGTACTCGTCGTACTCGTGGTGCCGGTATTTGAACGGGTACGTGTGGATGTTCCGTCGGATGATCTTCTCGGCCATCTGCGGTCGCTCCTTCGTCGGGGCCGGCCTGGCGTGGTGGTGGACGGGTCCGGGGGCGGAGGCCGTCAGCAGAGGACCTGGAACGGGCGGACGTCGGCGGCCGCGTCGAGGGCCGGCCGGTCGTTGGGGACCACCGGGCGCCCGCACGAGACGAAGAGGTCGTCGTAGCGCTCCCGCGACCGCTCGCGGTAGTCGGCGGCGGAGCGGGCCAGCATCTTGACGACCTCCTCCGCGAGCATCAACTGGTACTGGCAGGACTCGGTGTTGAGGACGTTCACGTCGCCCGAGGCCACGTGGTTCTCCTGCCGGCAGCCCCCGCCGCACAGGTAGCGGGCCCAGCAGGACCCGCACACCCGGTGCTCGTCGACGGTGCGCCGCCACTCGGGGTGGTCCCGGGTGAGGCCCTCGGCCCCGGTGCCCACGTCGAAGCCCTGGTCACCGACCAGGCGGTGGCAGGGGCTGACGCTGCCGTCCGGGGAGTGCGTGTAGTACGTCCGCCCGCCCGAGCAGAACGCCAGCGCCGCCGCGCCCTCGGTCACCATCTGCACGGCCCGCTCGTACTCCAGCACGCCCTTGAACCGGTTGTCGGGGGCGAACAGCCGCGGGTAGTGGACCAGGAAGTCCTTGAACTGCTCCACGATGCCGGGCTGGAGGAAGTGGTTGATGTACTGGATGCCCTTCGGCTCGGACAGCTTCCGGTCCCCCAGCGTGAGGGCGATCGGCACCGTCGTGCCCTGCTCCACCGGGTAGACGCCCGGATAGATCTGGAAGTAGTCGAAGAGGTCGAGCCCCCACAGGTCGAGCACGCTCTCGGTGAGGCTGGGCTGCGCCGTCGCGATGGTCATCCGGGCCACCAGGGTGACGTCGTCGCCGCACGCCTCGCGCAGCCGGAACAGGTTGCGGATGATCCGGTCGTAGGATCCCTTCCCGTTCTTGGACGGGCGGTTGGCGTCCTGGACCTCGCGGCCGCCGTCGATCGAGACCGAGACGATGAACCGGTGGTCGCGGAACAACTCCTCGACGCCCTGGGGCATCAGGGTGAGGTTGGTCGAGATCCGGTGGACGAACTCGGGGCCCGAGCGCCCGGTGAGGTCGCGGGCGCGTTCGCAGATCTTGCGGATCACCGTGAAGTTCGCCAGCGGCTCCCCGCCGAAGAACTCGAAGCGGACCCGCTGCCCGGGCGCGGCGTAGCGGTGGATGAAGTCGAAGATCCAGGCGATCGAGTGCTCGCCCATCGCCTCGGTGATCCGGCCGTAGTCCCCGCCCTCGGCGAAGCAGTACGTGCAGGCGAGGTTGCACACGTTCGTCAGGTTGACGTTGACCGCGAAGTCGGCGCCGTCGGAGAGCGCGCTCTCCCGGAGCCGGATGCGGTTGGCCTCCCGGCCGGTGGCGGCGCCGGCCTGCAGCCGCTCCCACGCCCGCCGCTCGTCCAGCCGCAGGTGGTCGACGCCGGAGGCCAGCCGCTCGGCGGTGTCCGCCGGGGCGAGCAGCAGCCGGTGGCTCCCGGTGATGAGGACGGCCGACAGGTCGTCGCTGAACGGCAGGACGCGGTAGTCGGTCCCGTGCCGCATCGGACCCGCCTGCTCCGTCGTGCTCGCGGGCCCGGTCATGACCTGGCGCGGGGCTGGAAGAGCGGCAGCGGCGAGACGTCCTCGTTCAGCGTTCCGGCGGAGGCCTCCACGGTCGGGAAGTGCGCGCGGTCGAAGACCTGGTGGAGGCTGGAGGTGCACTGCGGCGGTACGGCCACCTGGACGCCGACCTCGCCCGCCGTGCTCTTGGCCGCGATGTACCGGAAGCTCTCCTGCGGGGCCAGGTCGATGACCTGCCAGCCCTGGTCGGCGGCCGGGTCGCCGTAGCGGCGGTGGTAGGCCCGCACCGGCGCGGCGGAGGTGTTGCGCACCTGGACGTGCAGGGCGCGGACGTCGCCGTGCCAGTCGAAGCGGGCCAGGTCCAGGCCCTCGGCGGCGGGGAGTTCCGGCACCCGGGCGCGCGGGCGGGCGTCGGGCAGCAGGACGATCGGCGAGCGGGCGCCGCAGCCGATGCAGGCGCCGGCCGCGTCCAGGCCGACCAGGTCGGCGTTCAGGCCGTAGCGGGTGATCTGGAGCTGCCCGCACCGGTGGCACCAGGTGTTGGTCGACTCCGTGTCGTACACGTTCCCCAGGTAGACGTGGTTGAGCCCCATGTCCATGGCGACCTTGCGGGCCCGTTCCAGCCGGTCGACGGGGGTGCGGATGGTGTTGGTCATCTTGTAGTCCGGGTGGAAGCGCACGAAGTGCGTGGGCACGTCGGGGCTGAGCCGCTCGCCGACGAACCTCGCCATGTCCCGGGCGGTCGCCTCGTCGTCGCTGAGGTCGGTGACCATCAGCGTGGAGACCTCGACGTGCTTCCCGGCCCGGAACACCTGCTCGGTGCCCTCCAGGACCGGTTCCAGCCAGCCCTTGGTGATCTTCCGGTAGTACTTCGGGTCCAGGGACTTGATCGACACCGAGAAGATGTCGATCACCGGGATCAGTTCCTCGATCGCCTCGCCGCTGATGAAGAACGCGGACTTGTAGAGGTTGACGATTCCCGCCGCCTTGGCGAGGGCGGCCGTCTCCACGACGAACTCGTGCCACACCACCGGGTCGTTGTAGGTCCAGGAGATCACCTTCACGCCGTGCCGGACGGCGATGTCCACGACCTCCTCGGGCGTGTAGTGGTAGACGTCCTTGTCCTCCACGTGGCGCGCCTGCGACGTCTTCCAGTTGTGGCAGTAGTCGCAGTTGAGCATGCAGCCGACGTTCCCCATCGAGAGGATCCGGGCGCCGGGCGCGTAGTGGAACACCGCCTCGGTCTCGATGGTCTCCTCGGTGGCGTGGACCGAGCGCCCGTAGTTCAGGGTCACCAGGCGGCCGTCCCGGTTGGCCCGGACCATGCAGAATCCGTGCTGGCCGGGGCGGATCCGGCAGTTCCGGGGGCTGAGATGACATCGGACCACGCCGTCGTCCAGGCGTTCCTCCAGCCTGGCGGGGCGTGGTTCCTTGTCCCAGGTGTTCTGCGACATGGCTGTTCCTTCCGTGCGGTGGTACGGACACGGTGGTACGGAGGCGGTGGTGCGGCGGCGGCGAATCGGGGCCGGACGGATCGGGGCCGGACGGGTAGATCCCGCACGGCCCGGCGCGGTCGTCCGCACCGGGCGGGGCCCTCCGGATCAGGCCGTCGCCGGAGGAGGTGCGGTCACGTGCGCGGGGCACGCCGGGACGGGGCGCGCCGGGGCGGCGCGGTCGGACAACCCGAATTCCCGCACTGCAGTGCGGAATTCGACATCGGCCCGCCCGTACATCCGCCCGTACATCCGCCCGTGGTCCGGAACCCCACTGTCCCGGTTTCTCGCTTTCACCGGGCGGGCCGGTTCCGCGCGGGTTTCCGCGGTCACGAACGTCAAGCGGATCTCACTTTCCCTCATGACGAAGCCACTGCTGAGAAAAACGCCTCGCGAAGAGGCCGAAGCGGAGCGGGAGTTCGGTGAGAAATTCGCCAACTGCGATGAGCTTCGGCGTATGGGCTCCCGCCTGTCAAGAAGTCCGCGTGCCGCCCGATCCGGCCAACACCTCGAAGCGGACAGCGCCCTCCGGTCGCAGCGGGGCGCAGGTTAGGCAAGCCTCACAAACGGTGATCTCGCGCCTGCCCAGCGGGTTCCCGGGCCGGGGAACGGCGGGGGCCGATCCGGCGGGGCGGCGCGGCCGGGATCGCCCGATGTGGGAGGAGGGCCGAAAATCGCCGCCGGTCGGCGGAATACCTGCTGCCACAGAGCCGATCGGCCGCCCCACCCGCCGCTCGCCGAGCACCGGTAAAGGCAGTCCCGAGGGGGGGCGTGTGGAGCGACCGGGGCAACGAGGGGGCGGCCGTTGGGAATTCAGGGGGCGATGGGGCCGGACGGGGAGAGGATCCGGGAGAGGCCGAAATCGAAGCGCTCGGCGAAGGCGGCGTCCTCCAGGTGCGGGACGACCCGGACGAGCGCCGGGTAGCCGCCGCCGGCGAGGGCCGGGCCGAGGGTGTGCACGCCGTCCTGGGCGGCCAGGGCCTGCTCCTCCTGGGTCAGGCCGAGGGTCAGGTACTGGATGGTCCAGAACACCCAGGACGCGCGGCGCTCGTCCAGGCCGCCGTCGAGGAGCGCGGCGATCATCGCGTCGGCGAAGCGCAGGGTGCCGGGCTCGGCGGCATAGGTGCCGGCGACGATGACCGCGCCGTCGCGGTGGGCCAGCAGGCACCGGCGGTAGCGGTGGGCGAGTTCGCGGGCCCGCTCGTGCCAGGGCGCGGGCAGGTCGTCGAGCGGGATCTCGCCGACGATCGCGTCCGCCATGAGTTCCAGCAGGCGGCCCTTGGTCTTGGCGTGCCAGAGCACGGTGTTCATCCGGACGCCGAGCCGTTCGGCGACGCCGCGCACGGAGACGGCGGCGGCGCCCTTGTCGTCCAGCAGGTCGAGGGCGGCGCGGACCACCGTGTCGGCGTCGAGTCGGGTCCGGGGGGCATCCGGGGCTTGCTTCTTGGTCACTGACCTAGTCTACTGGAGCCAAGTCATTGGTCACTGACCAAGAGAGGGATGAGTCATGGAACAGGTCGTCATCGCCGGCGGGGGCCCGGTCGGGCTCTGGCTCGCCGCCGAACTCCGGCTGCAGGGCATCGAGGTCACCGTGCTGGAGAGCCGCGCCGAACCCGACCCGCACTCGCGGGCCACCACCGTGCACCCGCGCACCCTGGAACTGCTGGCCTCCCGCGGCCTGGTGGAGCCCTTCCTCGCCGAGGGCGTCCGCATCCCCGGCGGGCACTTCGCCGCCCTGCCGCCCCGGCTGGACTTCAGCCGGCTGGACACGCCGTACCCGTTCACGCTCGCGCTCCCCCAGGTGCGCACCGAGGAGCTGCTGGCCGAACACCTCCGCTCGACCGGCGCCCGGCTGCTGCGCGGACACCGCGTCACCGGGCTGGACCAGGGCGACGACGCGGTCACCATCCACGTCCACGGCCCGGACGGCCCCTACCGGCTGCGCACCGCCTACCTGGTCGGCTGCGACGGCACCCGCAGCACCGTGCGCGAGGCGGCGGGCATCGGCTTCCCCGGCACCCCGGCCACCGCCTGGGCCTGGATGGCGGACGCCGTGCTCGACGCACCGCCGCGCTGGCGCTCCGTCTCCAACGAGCAGGGCACCGTGATGGTCTTCCCGCTGCCCAGCGGGGTGCACCGGGTGGTCGGCAACGACACGGCGACCGTCCACACCAAGCCCGGCCCGCTGACCTTCGAGCAGCTGCGCGCCAAGGTCCGCGGGATCACCGGGACGGACTTCGGGATGCGCGAGGCCGGCTGGATCTCCACCTTCGGCAACGCCTCCCGCCAGGCCGACCGGTACCGGCACGGGCGGGTCCTGGTGGCGGGCGACGCCGCGCACTCGCACTTCCCGGCCGGCGGGCCCGGACTCAACGTCGGCATGCAAGACGCCGCCAACCTCGGCTGGAAGCTCGCCCGCACCATCACCGGCGCCGCCCCCTACGGCCTGCTCGACAGCTACCACGCCGAGCGCCACCCGGTCGGCGTGGAGCTGCTGCGCTCCACCCACGCCCAGTCCGGGCTGATGACCGACCACTCGCCGACGACGCTGGCCCTGCGCGGTCTGCTCGCCGAACTCATCACCGGCGTCGACGAGTTCTCGGACGAACTGGCCGGTCGCGCGGCCGGCCTCGCGACCGCCTACCCGGCCGACCCCGGCAGCGGGGCGCACCCGCTGACCGGCTCCCGGGCGCCGGACCTGAGGCTCGCCGGGCCCGCGGACGGCAACGGCCTGTTCACGCTGATGCGAGGAGGCCGCCACGTCCTGCTCGACCTCACCGGCCGGGCCGGCGCCGAGTTCGCCGCCCTCGCCCACGCCACCAGCCCGGGCGTCACCGTGCACAGCGCGCCGCTCGGCACGTCACGGCCCGCCTGGCGCGGTGTCACCGCCGCCCTGGTCCGGCCCGACGGGCACCTGGCCTGGCTCACCGAGGAACAGCACCTCCCCGCACTGGTCAAGGCCGCCCACACGGCCGTCACGGCGACGACCGCCCACCCTTCCGCCGCGGTCCCTCTACGCTGAGGACCGGTCGGCCCACGGGCGCCCCCTCCGGAGCCCCGAGGGCCGGCGGCAGCCGCTCGCGCAGGTCCGCGGCGCCCTGCCGGCCGCCGACCTGATGCCGCTCACCACCACCCCGGCCACCCGCCGAGCCCGCACCGGAGGCGCCCGATGACCACCCTCCACCTCGGCGTCGACGCCGGCGGCAGCCGCACCCGCGCCGTCCTCCTGGACGCCGCGGGCGCCGTCCGGGGCCGCGGCGAGAGCCCCGGCGCCAACCCCGCCGGAGAGGGCCCGGAGCCGGCGCTCGGCCGGCTGGCGGCGGCGGTCACGGCCGCCCTCGACGGGCGCGGCCCGGGCCGGATCGCCGCCTGCCTGATCGGCCTCGCCGGGTACCGCTCCCTACCGGACCCGGACGCGTTCGCCGAGCGCTGCCGGGCCGCCCTCGGCCTCCGCCACCCGGTGCGACTGGTCCCCGACACCGTCCCGGCCCTGGCCTCCGGCGGCGTCACCGACGGCCACGGCACCGTCCTGATCGCGGGCACCGGCGCGATCTGCGTCCGGCTCGCCGGTGCCCGCACGCTCGCGCGCAGCGGCGGGCTCGGCTGGCTGCTCGGCGACGAGGGCGGCGGCTTCTGGCTCGGCCGCGAGGCCCTGCGCCACGCCCACGCCGACCCGGCCGGCCCGCTCGGCACCGCCGTCCGCGCCCACTGCGCCGCCGACTCCCCCGACGCCCTGCTCCACTGGGCCTACGCCGGCCCGCCCCGCCGGCTCGCCACCCTCGCCCCGCTGGTCTCCCGGCTCGCCGCGCAGGGCGACCCGGCCGCCCGCGCCATCGCCGACACCGCCGCCGACCACCTGGCCGGCCTCGTCCGCGCCACCGCCGCCCCCGCCGAACCCCTGGTCCTCACCGGCTCGGTGGCCACCACCCCCGGCCCGATCCGCGACCGCCTCCACCACCTCCTCGCCGACCTCCACCCCCGCCTCCCCCGCACCGACCCCGCCACCGCCGCCGCCCACCTCGCCACCCGCCTCGCCTCGCCTCGCCTCCGGGCGGCAGACGGTAGGCGGTAGACGGTCCCGACGGATCACCAACTCCACTGCGCCCCACCGGAAATGGCATGCACGCCACTAGCCAACCGGTCAGTAACGCCCCTACCGTCGAGCTCCCGTGGCTTCGACGGAGGAGCTCCCCTTGCGCCTACGCCCCCACCCCCTGCGCTTCCCGGCCGCCGCCGCCGCGTCGGCCCTGCTCATCACCGCCGCCCTGACCACCACCCCCACCGCCGCCGCCCCCGCAGCCCCGACCGCCACCGCGGCCGACTACTGCGGCGGCCACTGCCGGGACATCCTGCCGCCCGGCGAGAACGGCAACGCCACGCTCGCCGAGATCCTGCTCAACCGGATGTTCGGCAGCCGCCCCGCCCACACCGACGACCAGCTCGGCCCGTACGCCGCCCTCGCCTCCGGCTACCCGGGCCTGACCGAGGCCAAGCTGCGCGACTTCTTCAACGACGCCTCCTTCGGCGTCCCCGCCGACCAGGTGGCCAGCACCATCAGCCCGCGCGCCGACGTCACCATCGTCCGCGACAAGGCCACCGGCGTCCCGCACATCACCGGCACCACCCGCTACGGCACCGAGTACGGCGCGGGCTACGCCGCCGCCCAGGACCGCCTGTGGGTGATGGACCTGTTCCGGCACGTGGGCCGCGGCCAGCTGTCCGGCTTCGCCGGCGGCGCCGCCGCCAACCGCCAGCTGGAGCAGAGCTTCTGGCAGGCCGCGCCGTACACCGAGGCGGAACTGCAGCAGCAGATCGACGCCCTGTCGGCCCGCGGCGGCCGGGCCGCCCAGGCCCTCACCGACGCGAACGCCTACCTCGACGGCATCAACCAGTACGCCAAGGAGTCCTACAACGCCCGCACCTTCCCCGGCGAGTACGACCTGACCGGGCACATCGACCCGATCACCAACGCCGGGTCGATCGAGCCGTTCAAGCTGACCGACCTGGTCGCCCTGGCCTCCGTGGTCGGCGCCCTGTTCGGCTCCGGCGGCGGCGGTGAACTCGCCTCCGCCCAGGTCAAGTCGGCCGCCGAGGCCCGCTACGGCAAGGACGCCGGGGACGCGGTCTGGAAGTCGCTGCGCGAGGCCGACGACCCGGAGGCCGTCCAGACCCTGCACGACGGCCAGCGCTTCCCCTACGCCCCCGTCCCCGACGCCCCGCAGGGCGAGGCGCTGCCCGACCCCGGCTCGGTGGTGCCCGAGCGGATGATCTACGACGCCACCGGCACGGGCGCCGGCGCCGCGAGGACCGCCGCCCCGGGCGTGCTGCCCGGCAACCTGCTCACCGCCAAGCACGGCATGTCCAACGCCCTGCTGGTCTCCGGCGCCCACACCGACGACGGCCACCCGGTGGCCGTGTTCGGCCCGCAGACCGGCTACTTCGCCCCGCAGCTGCTGATGCTGGAGGAGATCCAGGGCCCCGGCATCAGCGCGCGCGGCGCGGCCTTCGCCGGCCTGAGCTTCTACGTGCAGCTCGGCCGCGGCCAGGACTACGCCTGGAGCGCCACCTCCGCCGGGCAGGACATCACCGACACCTACGCCGTCCCGCTCTGCACCACCGACGGCTCCCCGGCCACCACCGCCGCCAACTCCTACCTCTGGCACGGCCAGTGCGTCCCCTTCGACCGGCTGGAACGCAAGAACACCTGGAACCCGACCACCGCCGACTCCACCGCCGCCGGCTCCTACACCCTGGTGATGTACCGCAGCAGGTACGGCCTGGTGACCGCCCGCGGCACGGTCGGCGGCGCCCCTGTGGCCTTCACCTCGCTGCGCTCCACCTACCGGCACGAGGCGGACTCCATCATCGGCTTCCAGGAGCTCAACGACCCGGGCGCGGTGCACGACGCGGCGGGCTTCCAGCAGGCCGCGCAGGACATCAACTACACCTTCAACTGGTTCTACGCCGACTCGCGCGACATCGCGTACTACAACTCCGGCAGCAACCCCGTACGCGCCCCCGGGGTCGACCCCGGCCTGCCGCTGCGCGCCGAACCGGCCTACGAGTGGGCCGACTTCGACCCCGCCACCAACACCGCCCGGTACACCCCGGCGGCCGAGCACCCGCAGTCCGTCAACCAGGACTACTACATCTCCTGGAACAACAAGCAGGCCGACGGCTTCACCTCGGCCGGGTTCGGCAACGGCTCGGTGCACCGCGGCAACCTGCTCGACGACCGGGTCAAGGCGCTGCTGCGCAACGGCGGCAAGGCGAGCCGGGTCTCGCTCACCCAGGCCATGGCCGGCGCCGCCCTGGCCGACCTGCGCGCCGAGGACGTCCTGCCGGACCTGATCCGGGTGCTGCGCAGCGCCCCCGTCACCGATCCGGCCGCCGCCACCGCGCTCCAGCAGCTGGAGGCCTGGCTGGCCGGCGGCGCCCAGCGGAAGGAGACGTCGCCCGGCAGCCACGGCTACGCGGACGCCGCCGCGATCCGCGTCCTGGACGCCTGGTGGCCGCTGGTCGCGGAGGGCGTCATGCGACCCGGCCTCGGGGACCAGCTGTTCACGGCCCTGACCGGCGCCCTGCAGATCAACGAGTCGCCCTCCGGCGGCCAGACCGGTCCCGGCAGCGGCGGCCCCGTGAGTGCCAACGAGGCGATCCCGCACAAGGGTTCGGCCTTCCAGTACGGCTGGTGGAGCTACCTGGACAAGGACCTGCGGTCCGTCCTGGGCGACCAGGTGGCCGGCCCGCTGGCCCGCCCGTACTGCGGCGGGGGCGATCTGGCGGCCTGCCGGGGCGTGCTGCTGGACACCCTGAAGCGGGCGGCCGCCCAGACCCCGGCCCAGGTCTACCCGGGCGACGCGGACTGCTCCGCCGGCGACCAGTGGTGCGCCGACACGATCATCCAGCGCCCGCTCGGCGGTGTCACGGACGACAAGACCACCTGGCAGAACCGTCCGACCTACCAGCAGGTGGTGCAGTTCCCGAGCCACCGCTGAACCCATGCCGCTGTCTTCCACCCGGGCGGGGGCACCCGCGTGGAAG
>NZ_JBHWIR010000067.1:0-16488 GCF_042731835.1 Kitasatospora sp. NPDC059817
CCGGACAGAACAACCGGAGGACAGCCCAGCAGGGCGTCAGTCAGTGGCAGAGCCACGACCACCAGGGACCCGGTTAGAACTATCAGTGTCGGTGGTGGGCGCTAGGGTCCCGGCATGACGAGGCGTGTGCCGGTGATCGGCGAGGGTGAGCGGCGGGCCCGGGTGGGGCGGCGGCAGTTGCTGGCGCCGTCGGTGCGGGTGGCGCGGGTGGAGCAGGTGGCGGACGCGCTGGTGGGGCTGCACGCGTCGGACCCGGCGACGGTGTACCTGTCGGCGTGCGCGCGGCTGGCCGAGCCGTCGGCGGCGGAGGTGGACCGGGCGCTGTACGAGGACGTCACGCTGGTGAAGCTGCTGTCGATGCGGCGGACGCTGTTCGCGGTGACGGAGGGCTTCGCGCCGCACGTGAGTTCGTCGACGGCGCGGGCGATCGCGGCGAGGGAGCGGGCGACGCTGCTCAAGCACCTGCGGGACCACGCGGACGGCTGGGACGAGGCGCGGCTGGCCGGGGCGGAGCGCGCGGTGCTGGCCGCCGTGGCTCGGCGCGGCGAGGCGACGACGAAGGAACTCGGGGACGACGTACCGGAGTTGCGCGAGACGATGCTGATGTCGGCGGGCAAGCCGTACGAGAGCCGGCAGAGCGTGGGCAGTCGGCTGCTGCGGGTGCTGGCCGCGGACGGGCACGTGCGGCGGGGCCGTCCGCGCGGGTCGTGGCTGAGCAACGTCTATCCGTGGGCGCCGGTGCCGCAGTGGCTGGAGGCGCCGGTGCGGGAGGCGAAGGCGGAGGTGGTGCGGCGCTGGCTGGCCGGGTACGGCCCGGCGACCGTCGAGGACGTGAAGTGGTGGACGGGCTGGACGCTGGGGGACACCCGCCGGGCGCTGGCGGACGTGGGCGCCGAGGACGTGGAGCTGGCGGGCGGGGCGGCGGCGCTGGTGCTGCCGGGGGACGCCGGGCCGGTGGCGGAGCCGGAGCCGTGGGCGGCGCTCCTGCCGGCGCTGGATCCGACGGTGATGGGCTGGCGGGGGCGGGACTGGTACCTGCGGCCGGAGGACGTGCCGGCGCTGTTCGACCGGGCGGGGAACGCCGGGCCGACGGTGTGGTGGTGCGGCCGGGTGGTGGGCGGCTGGGCGCAGCGGCCGGACGGCGAGGTGGTGTGGCGGCTGTTCGGTGATGTGGGGGCGGAGGCCGGGGCGGCGATCGCGGCGGAGGCGGCGCGTCTGGCGGGCTGGCTGGGGGAGGTGCGGGTGACGCCGCGGTTCCGGTCGCCGTTGGAGCGGGAGTTGGCGGCGGGGTAGGTCACCGGCCGGCGGGGTGGTTCACCGCTCGGCGAGGTGGTTCAGCGGCCGGCGGGGCGGCGCGTCGGGCCGGTGAAGTGGCTCACTGGGCCGGCGGGGTGGCGCGCTGGGCCGGTGGTGTCGCGCTCGTCGCCGGGTTGGTGGTGGCGCCGGTGGTGCTGGGTGGCGTGGTCGGGTGGGTGGGCCGGGTCTGGGTGGGTCGGGGGGTGGGGCTGGACTGCTCCTGGGTGGTGGTGGGCTGGGGTGCCTGCGGGCTGGGCTGTTCCTGGGTGGTGGTGGGCTGCGGGGCGGGCGCGCTGGGGGCGTGGGTGGGGGCGTGGGTGGGGGTGTCGGGCACGGGGGTGCTGCTGGGGGGTTCCTCGCTGCTGCCGCCGCCGGTGGTGGGGGTGGTGGCGGTGGGGCTGGGGGTGGTGGTGGCGCTGCTGCTGCTGGGGCTGAAGTCGGGGGCGGGGGTGTCGCGGCCGGTCTGGAGGTCGAACTGCTGGGTGGTGGTGCCGTCGAGGGCGGCGCTCATGTAGGCGGTCCAGATCCGGGTGGGGAAGGTGCCGCCGTTGATCCGGGCGAGTCCGGCGGTGCCGGCCAGTGGTTCCTTGGCGTGGGTCTTCGGGTTCTCGCGGAACAGGCCGACGGTGGTGGCGAGTTCGGGGGTGTAGCCGGCGAACCAGGCGGAGAGGTTGGAGTCGGTGGTGCCGGTCTTGCCGGCGGCGGGGCGGCCGAGGTCGAGGGCGGCGGCGCCGGTGCCGCGGGGGCCGATGACGTCGCGCAGGACGTCGGTGACGGTGTCGGCGTAGGGCCGGTCGATGGCGTCGACGGGGGTGTGGTCGGGCATCTTGGGGGCGTCGACGGCGCCGCCGGTGTGGACGCGTGCGAGTTTGAGGACGGACCAGGGGGCGTTCGCCTGGCCGTGGTTGGCGAGGGTGGCGTAGGCGCCGGCCAGGTCGAGGGCGCTGGGGGTGGCGGTGCCGAGGGTCATCGAGGTGTTGGCCGGGTCCATGCCGCGGACGCTGTCGGGGATGCCGAGTTTGACGGCGGTGTCGCGGACGCGGGCGAGGCCGGCGTCGACGCCCTCCTGCGCGTACACGGAGTTGACGGACTTCACCATGGCGTAGCGCAGGGTGATGTTGCCGTAGTCGACGTCGTCCTCGTTGGGCGGCGCGTAGGGGGTGGGGCCGCCGGTGACGGGGCGTTCGCTGGTGCCGTCGTAGCGGGTGTCGGGGGTGATCGGCCGGCCGTCGAGGGTGTGCTGGGCGATGAGGCCGGCGGCGAGGTCGACGGGTTTGAAGGTGGAGCCGATCTGGTTGTCCTGGCGCAGGGCGTCGTTGTAGGGCTGTTTGGCGTAGTCGGGGCCGCCGTAGACGGCGACGACGCGGCCGGTGGCGGCTTCGACGGAGGCGCCGGCGACCCGGACGTCGGTGTCGGTGGCGGGGCGGCGCTGGGGGTCGAGTTCGTCGGTGAGTTCGTCCTGGACGGCCTTGTGGAAGGCGTCCTGCTTGGGCTTGTCGAAGGTGGTGGTGATGCGCCAGCCGCCGGCCTTGAGGGTGGCGGTGTCGATGATGCCGGCGGAGACGAGGTAGTCGTCGGCGACGCCGACGAGGTAGCCGGCCTGGCCGGAGAGGCCGGTGGCGGGCTGGGGGTCGATCGGTTCGGGGAAGGTGGTGGCGGTGCGTTCGGCGTCGGTGAGGAAGCCGAGTTGGACCATGCCGTCGAGGGTGTAGTGCCAGCGGGCGATGGCCTTCTCGCGGTTGGCGGGGGTGGCGGTCTTGACGTCGTAGCTGCTGGGGGCCTGGAGGAGGGAGGCGAGGTAGGCGCCCTGGGCGAGGGTGAGTGCGGAGACGTCGACGCCGTAGTAGGCGTGGGCGGCGCTCTGGATGCCGTAGGCGCCGCGGCCGAAGTAGCTGCTGTTGAGGTAGCCGGCGAGGATCTCGGGCTTGTCGCGTTGCTGGTCGACCTTGAGGGCGATGAAGAGTTCGCGGCCCTTGCGTTCGATGGTCTTGTCCTGCGTCAGGTAGTAGTTCTTGACGTACTGCTGGGTGATGGTGGAGCCGCCTTGGGTGCCCTTGCCGGTGAGGGTGTTCCAGCCGGCCCGGAGCATGCCTTTGAGGTCGATGCCGCGGTTGCGGTAGAAGGTGCGGTCCTCGGCGGAGACGACGGCGTGCTGGGTTTGCGGGGGGATCTGGTCGATGGTGACGTCGGTGCGGTTGACGGCGCCGGTGCGGGCGATCTCGGTGGTGTCGTCGGCGTAGAGGTAGATGTTGTTCTGGGCGACGGCGTGGGCGTTGGGGTCGGGCACCGGGACGATGACGTAGAGCACGGCGAAGGCGCCGGCGGTGAGCAGGAGCGCGGCGGTGAGGGCGCCGAGCGTGATGCGCCAGGTGGGCAGGAGCCGGCGCCAGCGGGGGAGGGCTCGGCGGGCCGCGCGGCGGGCGGCTCGTTTGGCCTGGCGTCGGGTGCTCAAGGTCATGCCGCGATTATGTGCTATTTGATGGCCGATCAGGGGGTGGTCGGGGGGTTGGCGTGCTCGGGGAAATCGGGTGCGGCGGCTGGTCCTCGGCGCTACGGTGAAAGGTGCAAACCAGGTAGCGCCTCACGTGGCGCACTCGCATAGCGCACCCGCACAGCGCACCCAGTTCCGTCAGCTCCGCGCGTTCGGCCCGGTACCCCCGGGTTCGGCCGGTCGGAGCCGCTGGGGTGTGCGCGGACGTCGGCGGGCATCCGTCTGCCCGTATTTGTCGACAAGGAGACAATATGCTGAATCTCGCACCCGCGGAGACGCGGACCGCACGCCCTCCTGATCCCACCGGACCCCTGCCCGTCCTCGGGCTCTACGCGGCCGTCGCCCGCGGCGCCTTCCGCCGCTACTCCACCTACCGGGCCGCCACCCTGGCCGGCACCTTCACCAACACCGTCTTCGGCATCATCCTGGCCTCCTCCTTCCTCGCCCTCTGGCAGGCCCGCCCCAGCCTCGGCGGCTACGACCAGAGCCAGGCCGTCACCTACATCTGGGTCAGCCAGGCCCTGCTGGTCACCGTCGCGGTGTGGGGCGGCGGCTTCCAGGACGACCTCCAGGACCGCTTCCGCAGCGGGGACATCGCCGTCGACCTCTACCGCCCGGTCGACTTCCAGGGCTGGTGGCTGGCCACCGACCTCGGCCGGGCCGCCTTCCAACTGCTGGTCCGCGGCACCGTGCCGCTGCTGGTCGGCGCCCTGGTGTTCCGCACCCGGATGCCCGAGCAGCCGCTGACCTGGGCGGTCTTCCTGCTCTCGGTGCTGCTCGCGCTGGTGGTCAGCTTCGGGCTGCGCTTCCTGGCCTCGATCACCGGCTTCTGGCTGCACGACTCGGACGGGGTGCGCTCGGTGATGCTGGTGGTCTCGATGTTCTTCTCCGGGATGCTGCTGCCGATCGTGCTCTTCCCCGGCCTGCTCGGCGACCTCGCCGCGGTGCTGCCCTGGGCGGCGCTGGTGAAGGTGCCGACCGACGTCTTCCTGGAGCGCTCGACCGGCGCCGGCCTGCTCGGCGCGCTCGGCTTCCAGCTCGCCTGGGCCGTCGCCCTGCTCGCCGCGGGCCGGGGCGCCCAGTGGCTGGCGACCCGCAAGGTGGTGGTGCAGGGTGGCTGAGCCGATCGTGCCCCGCACCGCGTGGGCGGTCCGCTCCTGGTGGCTGTGCGCCCGGATGTGGATGCGCTCGATGATGGCCTACCGGGCCTCCTTCGCCCTGAACCTGGTGGCCAGCCTGGCCACGCACTCGCTGGACTTCGTCGTCCTGGTGCTGATGTTCCGGCACACCGACCAGCTGGGCGGCTGGCGCCTGCCGGAGATCGCGTTCCTCTACGGCACCGCGACCTTCGCCCTCGGCGTGGCCAACCTGCTGGTCGGCTCGGTCGAGGGCCTCGGCGTGCGGATCGTCAACGGATCGCTGGACACCATGCTGATCCGGCCGGCGCCCGCGCTCGCCCAACTGTGCGCCGAACGCTTCTCGCTGCGCCGGCTCGGCCGCCCAATCCAGGCCCTGGCCGTGCTCGCCTGGTCACTGGCCACCCTGGACGTGCACTGGACCTGGGACCGCGTGCTGCTGGTGCCCGCCCTGCTGGTCTGCGGCAGCGTCATCTTCGGCGCGATCTACGTCGGCGGCGCGACCGTGCAGTTCTGGTGGGGCGAGTCCAAGGAGATCCAGAACTCCTTCACCTACGGCGGCGCGACCCTGCTGCACTACCCGCCGACCATCTTCGCCAAGGAACTGGTGGCCGGCGTGGTCTTCGGCGTCCCGCTGGCCTTCGTCAACTGGCTGCCCGCCCTGCACATCCTCGGCCGGCCCGACCCGCTCGGCCTGCCCACCGCCTTCCAGTACGCCTCCCCGCTCGCCGCCGCGCTCTGCGTCGCCGCCGCCGGGCTCGCCTGGCGGGCCGGACTGCGCGCCTACCGCGGCACCGGCAGCTGAACCTACCGGGGCACCGGTAGCTGAACCCCCCTCCTACGCAAGGAACCCCCATGGCACTGATCGAACTCGAGGACGTCCGCCGCACCTTCACCGTGCGGGCCCGCACCGGCCGCTTCAGCCGGGTCAAGCGCGAGGTGCGCGCGGTGGACGGGCTGAGCTTCACCGTCGAGGCCGGCGAGTGCGTCGGCTACATCGGCCCCAACGGCGCCGGCAAGTCCACCACCATCAAGATGCTCACCGGCATCCTCGTGCCCAGCGGCGGGCGGCTGCGCGTCGCCGGAGTGGACCCGGCCCGCGAACGCGTCGCGCTGGCCCGCCGGATCGGCGTCGTCTTCGGCCAGCGCACCACGCTCTGGTGGGACCTCCCGCTGTGCGACTCCTTCGAACTCGCCCGCCGGATCTACCGCATCCCCGACCGCCGATATCGCGAGAACCTCGCCCGCTGCGTCGAACTGCTCGACCTGGAAGGGCTGCTGGACACCCCCGTCCGCCAGCTCTCGCTCGGCCAGCGGATGCGCGGCGACCTCGCGGCGGCGCTGCTGCACGACCCGCAGGTGCTCTACCTGGACGAGCCGACCATCGGCCTGGACGTGGTCAGCAAGGGGAAGGTGCGCGAGTTCCTGCGCGAGGTGAACCGGGACCGGGGCACCACCGTGCTGCTCACCACGCACGACCTGACCGACATCGAGCAGCTCTGCGGCCGGGTGATGGTGATCGACCACGGCCGGGTCGTCTACGACGGCGGGCTGGACGGCCTGCACGCCACCGGGCGCAGCGAGCGCACCCTGGTGGTCGACCTGGCCGAGGCCCGGCCCGCGATCGAGGTGGCCGGCGCCCGGGTGGTGAAGGTCGAGGGGCCCCGGCAGTGGCTGGCCTTCCCGGCGCAGCAGAGCGCCGCGCCGATCGTGGCGGCGGTGGCCGCGCGCTATCCGCTGGTGGACCTGTCGGTGCGCGAGCCGGCGATCGAGGACGTGATCGCGCGGATGTACACGGAGGTGGCGATCGGCTGACCCTCCCGAACGCTGAACGTGTGTCCGGTCGCTGTCACCCGTCCGGGGAGGGCACGTGACTCCCCGGCGGGCAGCCGAGTTGACGTTGCATCGCTCGGCGAACAGCACACCGGAGGGCAGCGCTTCTCGATGACCGGACCCGATGTGACCGTGGTGGTCGCGGTCTACAACACCATGCCCTACCTCACCACCTGCCTGGACTCGCTGGTCGGGCAGACCCTGGCGCCCGGGCGGCTGGAGGTGGTGGTCGTCGACGACGGCTCCACGGACGGCGGCGAGGCCGTCCTGGACGACTACGCCGCCCGCCACCCAGGGCTGTTCCGGGTGGTGCACCAGCCCAACTCGGGCGGCCCGGCGGCCCCCACCAACCGGGGCCTGGCGCTGGCCCGCGGCCGCTACGTGCTGTTCCTCGGCGCGGACGACTGGCTCGGCGCCGAGGCGCTGGAGCGGCTGGTCACGGCGGCCGACGCCTGGGGTTCGGACGTGCTGGTGCCCAAGCAGGTCGGGGTGAACGGGCGGCTGGTGCCGCAGGGGATCTTCCACGCCAACGCCGAGTCCGTCGGCTTCACCGACTCGGCGCTGGCCTGGGCGCTGTCCGACACCAAGCTGTTCCGGATGGACCTCGTCCGGCGCCACGGGCTGCGCCGCGACGAGGAGTTGAAGGTCTTCTCGGACCAGCCGTTCACCCTGGAGGCCTGCCTGCGGGCCGGCCGGGTGTCCGTCCTCGCCGACTACGACTGCTACTTCCTGGTGCTGCGCCAGGACTTGGGCAACGTCACCCAGCGGGCCGGGGTGCTGGACCGGCTGCGCGGGATCGCGGCGTTGCAGCAGGTCGCCGCCGATCTGGCCGCGCCCGGCGGGGAGTTGGACGCGATCCGGGCCCGCAGTTTCGCGTGGGACGTGCCGCGGCTGCTCCAGGACGACTTCCTGCTGCTCGACGACGCCGTGCAGGAACAGGTCTGCGCCGAGGTCGGCCGGCTGATCGAGCGCTTCGACGCCCGCGCGGTCTACCAGCGGCTGCCCGTCGCCGAGCGGCTGCGGCTCGAACTCGCCGCCGCCGTCCGGCCGGAGGCGCTGCGGGACCTGATCCGGTACGAGGCCGCGCACGGCGACCCGCCGGTGGTCGTCGACGGGCGGCGGCACTACGCGGGCTACCCGGCGTTCCGGGATGCCCGGCTGGGCCTGCCGGACGAGCTGTTCCTGCTGGGCGAGGAGCCGGTGCGGCTGCCGGTGGAGGTCCCGTCGCTCAACCTGGCCCAGCAGGTGTGGCGCGGCGCCGTGCCGGCCCAGCTGCGGCGCGGGCTGCGGCGCTACCCGGTGTGGCGCCGGCTCGCCAACACGGTGAACGGGGGCCGGGGGTGAGCGGGGGGCCCGGAGGCCGGGGACCCCGGAGGCCGGGCGCCCCGGAGGAGAGGGGACGCGGGGATGAGCAGGGTGCGGGGATGAACGGGACGCGAGGATGAGCGGGGTGCGGGGATGAGCGGGGCGATGGACGTCTGCGTGGTCGGGCTGGGCAAGCTGGGCCTGCCGCTGGCCGTGCAGTTCGCGTTGAAGGGGCACCGGGTGACGGGGGCGGACATCGCCCCCGGGGTCGTCCGCAGCGTCAACCAGGGCGTGCCGCCGTTCCCCCGGGAGGCGGGTTTGGACGAGGCGCTGAAGCGGGTGGTCGTCGAAGGGCGGCTGCGGGCCACCACCGACACCACGGCCGCCGTCGCCGCCGCCGAGGCCGTGGTGCTGGTCGTCCCGCTGGTCACCGCCGCCGACGGCACCCCGGACTTCGGCCTGCTCGACGCGGCCACCGACGCCGTCGCCGCCGGGCTGCGCCGGGGCACCCTGGTCAGCTACGAGACCACCCTGCCGGTCGGCGTCACCCGGGGCCGCTGGGCGCCCCGGCTGGCGGCCGGCTCCGGGCTGGCCGCCGGGGCGGACTTCGCGCTGGTGTTCAGCCCGGAGCGGGTCCGCACCGGGCGGGTCTTCGCCGACCTGCGGCGCTACCCCAAGCTGGTCGGCGGCGTGGACGCCGCCTCGACCCGGCGCGGCGCCGAGTTCTACCGGGCCGCGCTGGACTTCGACCCGCGCCCCGACCTGCCCCGGCCCAACGGCGTCTGGGAGCTGGCCTCGGTGGAGGCGGCGGAGTTCGCCAAGCTCGCCGAGACCACCTACCGGGACGTCAACATCGCGCTCGCCAACCAGTTCGCCCGGTACGCCGACCGGGTCGGGGTGGACTTCGCGGAGATCGCCGACGCGTGCAACTCGCAGCCGTACAGCCACCTGCACCGGCCCGGCATCGCGGTCGGCGGGCACTGCATCCCGGTGTACCCGCGGCTGTACCTGTGGAACGACCCGGGTGCGACGGTCGTGCGGGCCGCCCGGGAGGCCAACCTGGAGATGCCCGGGTACGCGGTCGGGGTGCTGGACGGCGCGCTGGCGGGCGGGATCGCCGGGCAGGGCGTGCTGGTGCTCGGGGCGGCGTACCGAGGCGGGGTCAAGGAGACGGCGTACTCGGGGGTGTTCCCGCTGGTCGAGGCGGTGCGGGCGGCGGGGGCGCGGCCGTACGTCAGCGATCCGCTGTACCGGGGCGGGGAACTGGCGGCGCTCGGGCTGCCTCCGTACGAGGGGGAGCCGGTGGTGGCGGCGGTGCTCCAGGCGGACCACCCGGAGTACCGGGGGCTGGCGCCGGAGGACCTGCCGGGGGTGCGGGTGCTGCTGGACGGGCGGCGGTGCACGGATCCGGCGGCGTGGGCGGTCGAGGGGGTGCGGCGGATCGTGCTGGGCGGGGCCTGAGGGGCTGCGGTTCACGGCCCGAGGACGCGTGGTGCGGGGCGTGCGGGGCGTGCGGCTCGCCGCGTCGGCGGGCACGGCGTACCGCACGCGGCGTGAGTGGGCGGGCACAGGGCGTGCGCCTGGCTGTGCGCGAGGCGTGCCCGGGCGCGCAACCAGGCGCGTGATCGCGGGGCGCGCTCTCACCCGCGCCGGGCAGCGGGCAGACTGGCGGGGTGAGTGACGAAGCCTTCAGCGGTACGGGCCCCGGGGTCCGGTTCACCGCCGCCGACGAGCAGAAGAGACATGGCGTCCGCCGGATGAAGACCATCGCGACCGGCCTGCTGGCCTTCGCGAGCCTGGTCTTCGCCCTCGCCACCTGGGCCAAGGCGGCCGGCGCCGGCTCCTGGGCCGGGTACGTGGCGGCGGCCGCCGAGGCGGGCATGGTCGGCGCGCTGGCCGACTGGTTCGCCGTGACGGCGCTGTTCCGCCGCCCGTTGGGCCTGCCGATCCCGCACACCGCGATCATCCCGACCAAGAAGGACGCCTTCGGGCGCTCGCTCGGCGACTTCGTCGGCGACAACTTCCTCTCCGGTCACGTGGTGCGCGGCCGCCTCGCGTCGCTGGGCATCGCCCGGCGGCTGGGGGAGTGGCTGGCCGCGCCGGGCAGCGCCGAGCGGGTCACCAAGGAGGCCTCGGCGGCGCTGCGCGGGGTGCTCGCGGTGCTCCGGGACGACGACGTGCAGGCGGTCGTCGCCGAGGCGGTGACCAGGCGGGCGGCGGCCACCTCGGTGGCCGAGCCGATGGGCCGGATGCTGGGCAAGGTGGTCGCGGACGGCGGGCACCACGGCGTGGTCGACCTGGTGGCCGTCAGGGCGCACGGCTGGCTGACGGCCAACCACGAGGAGGTGGTCCAGCGGGTCACCCAGAAGACCCCGGGCTGGACGCCCAAGTTCCTCGACAACCAGGTCGGCGAGCGGGTCTACAAGGAGCTGATGCGGTTCGTCACCGACATCCGGGACGACCCGGACCACCCGGCCCGCGGCGCCATCGACAACTTCCTCGCCGACTTCGCGACCGAACTGCAGACCGACCCGGAGACCATCGCCCGGGTGGAGCGGGCCAAGGTGGAACTGCTGGCCCGGCCCGAGGTGCAGGACCTGATCGCCTCCACCTGGGCAGCCGTCCGCACCCTGGTGGTGAACGCGGCCGAGGACGAGGACAGCGAACTGCGCCGGCGCATCCGCGAGGGCGTGAGCAGCTTCGGCGCGCGCCTGGCCACCGACGCCAAGCTCCAGGCCAAGGTGGACGGCTGGCTGCAGGACGCCGCCCAGTACCTGGTCGACACCTACCGCGCCGAGATCACCTCGCTGATCTCCGAGACGGTGGCGGGCTGGGACGCCGACGACGCCTCCCGCAAGATCGAGGCCAACGTGGGCCGCGACCTGCAGTTCATCCGGATCAACGGCACCGTGGTCGGCGCCATGGCCGGGCTGCTCATCCACACCGTCGCGACCGCCCTCGGAGGCTGACCCCGGGGCGGCCTATCCTTGCCAGCACCTGTCGGTACGCGCGTAGAGGAAGTAGGGAACCACCGTGGTCCAGCCGGACGGAAGTCGGATCGGAAACCCCAGTGGCCAGGGGGGCATCGAGGCGTTCATCGCCGGGATGCCCAAGGCGGAGCTGCACGTCCACCACGTGGGCTCGGCCTCGCCGCGCGTCGTCGCCGAGCTGGCGGCCCGCCACCGCGGCCGCTCGAAGGTGCCGGTCGACCCGGCGGCGCTCGCCGAGTACTTCACCTTCACCGACTTCGCGCACTTCATCGACGTCTACCTGAGCGTCGTGGACCTGATCCGCGACGCCGAGGACGTCCGCGCGCTCACCTACGGCGTGGCCGAGGACATGGCGCGCCAGAACATCCGGTACGCCGAACTGACCATCACCCCGTACTCCTCGGTCAAGCGGGGCATCCCGGACGTCGCCTTCATGGAGGCGATCGAGGACGCCCGGCTGCGCGCCGAGAAGGAGCTCGGGGTCGTACTGCGCTGGTGCTTCGACATCCCCGGCGAGGCCGGCCTGGAGGCCGCCGAGGAGACCGCCCGGCTCGCCGTCGACCTGGCCCCCGAGGGCCTGGTCAGCTTCGGCCTCGGCGGCCCGGAGATCGGCGTGCCGCGCCCGCAGTTCAAGCCCTACTTCGACCGGGCGCGGGCGGCCGGCCTGCGCAGCGTCCCGCACGCGGGCGAGACCACCGGGCCGGAGACGGTCTGGGACGCGATCCGGGTGCTCGGCGCCGAGCGCATCGGGCACGGCACGCAGTCGGTGAAGGACCCGGCGCTGCTGGACCACCTGGGCGAGCACCGGATCCCGCTGGAGGTCTGCCCGACCTCCAACATCGCCACCCGGGCGGTGGAGCGGATCGAGGAGCACCCGATCAAGCGGATGGTGGACGCCGGGCTGCTGGTCACCATCAACAGCGACGACCCGCCGATGTTCGGCACCGACCTCAACACCGAGTACGCCGTCGCGGCGCGGCTGCTGGGCCTGGACGAGTCCGGGGTGGCGGCGCTGGCGCGCAATGCGGTCGAGGCGTCCTTCCTGGACGTGGCGGGCAAGGCGCGGCTGGCGGGCGAGATCGACGCGTACCTGGCGGGCTGGAAGGCCTGATTCCCGGCGTCCGCCCTGGTGGACGCCCTGTGAAGTGCCCCGTGAACCGCCCCGCCAGCAGCTGCCGGCGGGGCGGTTTTCTGTCCCCATTCGGACATGGTGCCAAAGTGGCGCCATTAATGGCTCGACATGGCACCACTGCTGTGCCATGCTGAAGCCATGGACCTCACGCCGTACGTCGAAAACCTTCGGAACGAGCTCGCGGTGGCCGCGGGCACGGGCGGGGACGAAGCCCGCGCGCTGGCCGAGCGGCTGACGCTGCCGCTGGATTCGGCCGTGCGGCTCACCCTGCTCAACGCGCTCTCGGCCGCGATGGGCGAAGTGACCCGCGAGCTCGCCCCCGGCTCGGTGGACGTGCGGCTGCGCGGGCTCGATCCCGAGTTCGTGGTCACCGTACCGCCCGGCACCGACGCCTTCCACGGTGATGTGCCGCCCGTGGTGCCACCGATGGCGCCGATGGTGGCATCGGTGGTGCCAGTGGCGCCGCCAGTGGTGCCGGAGTCGGACGAGACGGGCACCGCCCGGATCAACCTGCGCCTGCCCGCCCACCTCAAGGCCCGGGCGGAGGAGGCCGCCGGGCAGGAGGGCCTCTCCCTCAACGCCTGGCTGGTCCGGGCCGTCGCCGGCGCGCTGGAGGCCGGCGAGCCGGCCGCCCGCCCGGCCGCCACACCGGCCCCCCAGCCGACGGTCCGCCCGCGCCGCGGCGGCCAGGGCTTCACCGGCTGGGTCCACTGACGCTTCCGCCCGCTCCATCCGCTCCGCCTGCCAGACCCGCTCCATCCGCTCCATCCGCGCTCCATCCGCAACGACGTCACCCCCGCTCCGACCAGCGGGAACACCCATCAGAGTCAAGAGGACGGGACAGCCATGCCTACGTACGAGACCGACGGACCGATCTCCGCCACCCTCGAATTCGAGATCGGCTCGGTGCGGATCAGCGCGAGCAAGCGCACCGACACCGTGGTCGAGGTCAAGCCCGCCAACCCCGCCGAGGAGGCGGACGTCAAGGCCGCCCAGCAGACCCAGGTCGACTACGCCGGCGGCCGGTTCACCCTCAAGGGCCCGAAGAAGCGCTCGCCGTTCGGCCGGATCGGCTCGATCGACATCCTGATCGAGCTGCCGGCGGGCTCCGAGGTCAACGCCGACGCCCCGATGGCCACCTTCGTCGCCGAGGGCCCGCTCGGCGACTGCCGGCTGAAGACCTCGCTCGGCCGGATCCAGGTCGAGCAGGCCGCGAGCGCGCGGCTCAAGACCGACCACGGGGAGGTCCGGGTGGACTCGGTCGACGGGGACGCGGAGGTCTCCGGGCTCGGCCGGGTCGCGGTCGGCACGGTCGGGGGCACGCTGACGGTCAAGAACAGCAACGGCGACACGGAGGTCCGTGAGGTCCACGGGGCGCTCAAGGCCAGTTCCTCCTTCGGCCGGATCGAGGTCGGCACCGCCCACGCGGGGGTGGACGCCAAGACGGCGCACGGCCCGATTCGGATCGGCCGGGTGGTGCGCGGCCAGATCACCATGCAGACCTCCCTGGGTGACTTGGAGGTCGGCATCGCGGAGGGCACGGCCGCCTGGCTCGACGTGCACAGCAAGGTCGGCACCGTGCGCAACGCCCTCGGTGCGACGCAGGGCCCGGGCGACGCCCGGGAGACCGTCGAGGTCCGCGGCCGCACCCAGCTCGGCGACGTCGTGATCCGGAGGGCGTGATGGCGGCGATCTCGGCAGTCGGACTGACCAAGTCCTACGGCGACAAGGCCGTGCTGAACGGCATCGACCTGGAGATCCCGGCGGGCAGCGTGTTCGCCCTGCTCGGGCCGAACGGCGCCGGCAAGACCACCACCGTGCAGATCCTCTCCACCCTGATCCCGGCCGACGGCGGGGTGGCCCGGGTGGCCGGGCACGACGTGGTCGAGCAGGCCTCCGGGGTGCGGGCGGCGATCGGTGTCACCGGCCAGTTCTCGGCGGTGGACAACCTGCTCACCGCCGAGGAGAACCTGCTGCTGATGGCGGACCTCAACCATCTCCCCCGTCGGGAGGGGCGGAGGCGGGCCGAGGATCTGCTGCGGCGGTTCGACCTCACGGAGGCGGCGCGCAAGCCGGTCGTCACCTTCTCCGGCGGCATGCGGCGCAAGCTCGACCTGGCGATGACGCTGGTCGGCGATCCGCGGGTGATCTTCCTCGACGAGCCGACCACCGGGCTGGACCCGCGCAGTCGGCGGACGATGTGGGAGATCATCCGGGGGCTGGTCGCCGACCATGGGGTGACGATCTTCCTCACCACCCAGTACCTGGAGGAGGCCGACGAACTCGCCGACCGGATCGCCGTCCTGGACGGCGGGCGGATCGTCGCCGAGGGCACGGCGGACGAGCTGAAGCGGATCGTCCCCGGCGGGCGGATCCGGCTCCAGTTCGCGGACGCGGCCCAACTGGGGGCTGCCGCCGGACTGTTCGACTACGCGGTGGTCGACACCGAGGCGCTGCGGCTGGACATCCCGGGGGACAACTCCGTGGTCACCGTGAAGGCGGTGCTGGACGCGCTCGACAACGCCTCGGTCCGGGCCGAGTCGCTGGTCGTGGAGACGGCCGATCTGGACGACGTGTTCCTCACGCTGACGGGAGAGGGCGTCCGATGAGCGCTTCGGTGAGCTACGCGGTCAGTGACTCGCTGACCATGCTGCGGCGCAACCTCAAGCACGCGCTGCGGTACCCGTCCCTGACCTTCGCAGTCGTGATCATGCCGGTGATGATGCTGCTGCTGTTCAACTACGCCTATGGCGGCGCGCTCGGCGCGGGCATCGGCGGCGGCAGCTACATCGACTACGTGACGCCCGGCATCCTGCTGATGGCGGCGGCCTCGGGGTCGCTGGTCACGGCGATCGGGGTCTGCGTCGACATGACGGAAGGCATCGTCAACCGCTTCCGCACGATGGCGATCTCGCGCTCGGCCTTCCTGGCCGGGCACGTGGTCGGCAGCGTGATACAGACCATGCTCGGCCTGGTCCTGGTGGTCGGCGCGGCCCTCGCGATGGGCTTCCGGCCCAACGCCGGGCTGGTGGAATGGCTGGCGGCCGTCGGGCTGCTGCTGTTCGTCACCATCGCGCTGACCTGGATATCGGCGGGCATCGGGCTGGTTGCCAAGACGGTGGAGAGCGCCAGCAACCTGCCGATGCCGATACAGTTCCTGCCCTTCATCGGGAGCGCGATCGTCCCACCCGACTCGATGCCGACCGCCCTGCGGTGGTTCGCCGAGTACCAGCCGTTCACGCCGATCATCGAGACCCTGCGGGGGCTGCTGATGGGCACCCCGATCGGCAACAGCGCCTGGAGCGCGCTGGCGTGGTGCACCGGGCTGACGCTGATCGGCTACTTCTGGTCGAGGAGCGTCTTCTACCGGCGGTGACGGGGGTACGGCCGGTAGCGGGAGGCCCGGGAGGACAGCGATGTCCGCCCGGGCCTCTCGGCGTCGTGGCCGGTACCGCGTCGTGGCCGGTCCTGAGTCGTGGCCGGTAGTGGTGGACGCCCCGGGCCTGGGCCGGAGCCGACCGGAGCCTCAACCGCCGGACATCCGGTAGTAAAGTCCGGGCAAAGGCTCACCCTGGGGAGGGGCGCATGACGGCGGCACGTCGCAAGCGGATCGTGTGGTGGCTCAGAGGTGTGGCGCTGACGGCGCTCCTGGTCTATCTGCCGGGCTATCAGGCCTCGTTCTCAGGTGGGCTGGTGGAGGTCGAGCGCTGGCTCAACCACCCGCTGCCGCTGCTCGGAGCCACCGTCGTGCTGGCCGTGGTCTCGCTGGTGATCCAGTTCGAGTTCCGCACCTGGTGGTCGCAGGTCGGCTGCGCGGCCGCCCTGGTGTCGCTCGTCTTCCTCGGGGGGTTGGCCGTGCTCCTGTCGCTGCTGCTCGACCGCGACGGGCAGCCCGTCAGCCGGAAGAGCCACCCGGAGCGCCCGGACCGCGTGCTGACCGTGACCGACGTCGCCTTCTCGATCGACCCGATCTACCGGGTCGAGCTGTTGACCGGCAGCGGCTGGTCCGCCCGGCACTGGGAACTGGGCGAATGGGACATCCGTGGCGGCGAGTTCGGCAGGGTCGACTGGTCCGGGCCGGACCGGATCGCGGTGACCGGGGTGAAGGGGACCGAGACCGTGGTGTTCACCCTCGACCCGGACGGCCGGCCGAGCCGGCAGGGCCCGACGCCCCGGTAGAGCTGGGGGGAGGCGGTAGGGCCGCCGCCGGCGGGGGGGGCCCCCGCGGGGCCCCCCCCCCGCGGCGGCACGCACGGCGGTGCCCATCCGGCCCGTCGCGCCACGCCGGTACGGGCGCGACCGAAG